>NZ_JBNXVS010000019.1:0-105056 GCF_050565655.1 Nodosilinea sp. AN01ver1
TGTCCTTGAGGCTCGCTGCCGCACCTTGCTGTCAATGCAATCCGAGATTAAAGCCTTGACCAACTATCACTGGTGGCCCGCATGAAGAGCCCGATCCTTTCGGGGGTATGTTATCCGGATTTAGTATAAAACAACTAGAACCCAAGCTTCGCGGCTCTATTTTGGCAAAAATAGGGATTCTTAAGACCTGCCTTGAGACCCAGAAGATCTATCCGCCCGAAGAACTAGACATCAAAAAGCTCAAGGGAGAGCTGAAACAGTTTTCTAGAATTCGCGTCGGCAAGGTTCGCGTTATCTTTCAAATTAGAACAGACACGGATGAGATTTTTATTTATGACATCGCTTACAGAGGCAATAGTTACGAAAAATAAACCGCAGCCAGCTTCAGCCTGAGCCGCTGAAGGACAACCTCAGTCCGCTGATAGAGCAGCGCCAGGATTCTGTTACTGATGGTGTAGCAGCTATGGGTGAGCAGCAGGCAGCGTGCTCTTAAACAGTTCCAGCACCTGCTCCCAGGCGTCGCGGGCGGCCTCGGGGTTGTAGCTGGATCGCTGGTCGCAGAAAAAGCCGTGGCTGGCACCGGGGTAGCGGAAAATTTTGTGGGGAACGCCGTGCTCGCTCAGCGCCGCCTCAATCTGGTCGACCTCCTGGGCCGGAATCAGCCCGTCGTTTTCGCCAAAGAAGCCGTAGAGGGTGCCGATGATCTCAGGGGTGCGGCTGAGGGTGGGCTCGCCGCCGCCGGGGGTCAGGGTGGCAATGCCTGCACCGTAGAAAGAAGCGGTGGCCTTTACCTCCGGCAGGGTGGCGGCCAGGTAGGCGACGTGGCCGCCAAAGCAAAAGCCAATGCAGCCCACCCCGTCAGGGATCACGTTGCCCTGGCTGTAGAGGTAGGCGATCGCGCCCCGCACATCCATCAATAGCTCGTCTGCCTTGGTGCCCTGCTTGTACTGGCGGCCCAGGGCTAAGTCTTCTTCGCCATAGCCCACCTCAAAGCCGGGGGCCTGGCGGTGGTAGATGTGGGGCGCGATCGCCACGTAGCCCGCCCCAGCCATTCTCTCGGCCACCTCGCGAATGTGGCTGTTGACGCCAAATACTTCCTGAAGCACCACCACGGCTGCAAATCGGCCGGGGCGCGAGGGGGCGGCCAGGTAGGCCAAAATGTCGGTATCACCGCTAGAGATGGTGATGGTTTCGGTACGCACTAGAGATGTCATGGCCAGGCTGCCCATAGTCGTCACGTTTACTTTAGCGCTGGTGGGGGAGGCATTCTGCCTGGGCTGGTGGGGCCGCCGAGGCAGCGATTCCACCCAACGGGCTGTCCTGCCAAACGGGCTGTCTCGCAAATAGATACCTCCACGTCCGAATCCCCCAACCTGGATGAGGCGATCTACAATCGTCACAATATTAATTGTCAGCAAATTGTCAAAAATCATTGCGGCTGCCGCCGCGGAGGGGCCAGAACCCGGCGACTTTTCTAAAATTCGTCCTAAATTAGCAGTATGGCCGGTGTATATAGACTGAGATTATTGAAATCGTGTTGTCTAGCGACAGCCGGGAGGTAGTTTGGTGGTGCAGTTTCACATTCAGCCCGACAGCGAGATTCCGGCGTCAACCCAGCTTTACGACCAGATTTGGTTTGCGATCGCATCGCGACAGTACCCGCCCGGCTACCGCCTGCCCAGCACCCGTCAGCTGGCTATGCAGACGGGGCTGCACCGCAACACCATTAGCAAGGTCTACCGCCAGCTTGAAGACGCCGGCGTAGTCGAGGCCATGCCCGGCTCCGGCATCTACGTGCGCGAGCAAAACAGCACCGACAGCGCCCGGCCCCAAACGCTGCTGTGGGCCGAGTTTCCCCAGGCTCGCGACGTGGTTGAAACCGGGCTAGACGAGCTGCTGCGCCAGGGCTGCTCGCTCAACCAGGCGCGAGAATTATTTTTGGCCGAAATCGACTGGCGGCTGCGCTGTAGCGCTCGGGTGCTGGTCACCGCCCCCGGTCAAGACATCGGTGCCGGGCAGCTGATGGTGCGCGAGCTAGAGAGCGCGCTGCACATTCCGGTGCAGCTGGTGCCGCTGGAAGAACTCGACACCATTCTGGCCCAGACCCGCTCGGGCACGGTGGTCACCAGTCGCTACTTCATTAGCGAGGCGGAGGCGATCGCCGCACCCAAGTCGGTGCGGGTGATTCCGGTCGATATCTACGACTACAAAAAAGAGCTGGGCCTGCTGAAGGATCTGCCCAAGGGCACCTGTCTGGGCATGGTCAGCGTCAGCACCGGCATTTTGCGGGCGGCGGAGGTAATTAGCTACAGCCTGCGGGGCGACGAAATTTTGCTGATGTCGGCCCAAACCGACGACACCTACAAGCTCAACTCGGTCATCCACAGCGCCCAGACCATTGTGGTGTTTGACGAGGCCAGCCTGCCAGCGGTCAAAGAGGCGATCGCCGAAGCCCGCGAAGACCTGATTCGGCCGCCCAAGCTGGTGGTGTGCGACAACTACATTGGCGAAAAGTCGATCAACCTGCTCAAGCGCGAGCTGGGCCTTGACTAAACGATCGATGTGCGGAGCCTGCCGTCACCAGCCTGAAAAATAGCCATGAGCCAAGACCGCGAGAGCCTGAAGCCCATCAAGGGTGCCAATCGCGCCCTGCGCCGACGGCTCGACCTGAGGGGAGAATTTGCCCTGGCGATCGCCCCAACGGCGGTAGTTTTAGCGGTTTTGGCCCTGGTCGAGGCGCTCAGCCAGCAGCGGCTGCTGTTTGCATCGTTGGCCTCCAGCGCCTTTTTGATCTACCTTGACCCGCAGCACGGCACCAACTCGGTGCGCACCCTGCTGGTCTCGCAGCTGATGGCGGCGGGTCTGGGCTTTGTCACTTACACCATGCTGGGGTCTGGCTACCCGTCGGGCGGGCTGGCCATGGTGGCGACCATTGTGCTGATGATTGTGCTGGATGTGGTTCACCCGCCTGCGGTGGCGACGTCGCTGAGCTTTGCGCTGCGGAGCGGCAACCAGAGCAATCTGGTGCTGTTTGGCTTAGCGGTAGGCATTACCGCCACGCTGGTTTTGCTAGAGCGACTGTCGCTGTGGGTGCTGGCCCGCCACAGTCGCCAGCTCCGGTGAGGTGCTGACCGCAGGCAATCTCCCTCCTGCCAATCTCCCTCCTGCCAATCTCCCTCCTGCCAATCTCCCTCCTGCTAAGGGGATAGACGCATTCCCCTTGAAAGAGGCCACGCTTGAGTGAATGGCTCAAAATAGGCTCAGGCTAGCAGTGTCGGTCGTTGTCTTTTGATAGCTGAGCTGAAGTCAACCATCCCCGTTCAAACGCTTCGGCTCAAAATCCCATCCGGCAGAGGCAAAGGGTGCGTTACCCTTCCCAGACAGGCGTCTTAGACCAGCGCTCTCGACTGGACTGTAGCCAAATTCGCCCTAGCTCTCAAGCCTTTGGGGCGATCGCCCGTTGCTTAAATTCTTATCGCCCATGGACTATCTCAGTGCCAGTGAGATTGACATTGCCTTCCTTGCCGTGGGCCTTTTGGTGACGTCGTTAGGCCTGTTTTCGACCGTTCTCAAACAGCGACTGTACCTGACAGAACCGATTGTGGCCCTGGCCGTCGGGGTGCTGCTGAGCCCGGCGGTGCTCGGCTGGATCGATCTCGCCCACTGGGGTAACCCAGACGGCATTTTAGAACAGGGGGCACGGTTGGCGATCGCCATTCAGCTGATGGCTGTCGCCCTGCGCATTCCGCGCCGATACCCCTTTAAGCAATGGCGCACTCTGGCGATCTTGCTAGGACTGGTCATGCCCCTGATGTGGCTGACCAGCGGCCTACTGGTCTACTGGATCTTAGGAGTGCCGTTTGGAGTGGCCATGCTGATAGGGGCGGTTTTGACCCCCACCGACCCGGTTGTCTCTACGGCGGTCGTCACTGGCGTCATCGCTGAGCGGCATTTGCCCCCGCGCATTCGCCACGCCCTGGCTACTGAGTCGGCCATCAACGACGGCATGGCTCTGCCCTTTGTCATGCTGACGATTTTGCTGCTAAATCGCCCCCTGGGCGACGCCTTGAGCCACTGGGTTTTTACCACGCTGCTGTGGGAAGTTGGGGGTGCCGTTGTCATCGGTACCCTGCTGGGCTACGGAGCCGGTAAATTATTGGTTTGGTCAGAGGTCAAGGCTACCGCCGATAAGGCTTCTTTTTTGACCTTCACCCTGGGGCTGACGCTGCTGGTTTTAGCCGGAGTATCCCTGGCCGGGAGCAACGGCATCCTGGCCGTTTTTGCGGCTGGACTAGGGCTGGACTGGGCGGTGGGAGCCCAGGAGCGCGCCGAAGAAGAAAACGTTCAGGAAGTGATCGATCGCTTTTTTACCCTGTACATTTTTGTGCTGCTGGGGTTGTCTCTGCCCTGGCAAAGCTGGCTAGCCCTGGGCTGGCAAGGGGTTGGCCTCGCGATCGCCATCTTAGCGTTCCGACGGCTGCCAGCGGTGCTGCTGGTGCGTCCCCTGCTGGGCCAGCTGCAGCCGCTTCAGGATGCTCTTTTTGTGGGCTGGTTTGGGCCGCTGGGGGCCGCCGCTGTCTTCTACGCATTTGTGGCGCTTAAAGAAACTGGTCTAGAGCAAGCCTGGACCGTCGGCAGCCTAGTGGTTTGCCTGTCGATTTTGGTTCACGGCATCACGGCTGTTCCGCTGACTAAGCTCTACGGGCGTCAGCACAGTCAGTAGATTGCGCCGCAGCAAATATTTTTCCTGCAGGCCAGCCCCACAGGCGATGCCACACCAGCCACTCATCAGCAGGATGAAAACGTGATTGAGCTATTTCTAACCCAGTACCTACCATGCGCCAACTGCTAATTCAAGTGCCTAGCGGCTGCGGCAAAACCGTGCTGCAAAAGGCCCAGGCCTGCCAGGGCACTAACCTGGCCCAGTGGCAGACCATGGGCGATGCCCCTCAGGACATTGTGCTGGTGCATGTCTCCAATCAGCGGGTGGAGCCGCTACTGGGGGCGCTTCAAGACCTGCCTGACCTCAACGTTACCCTGTTGCCGCGGGGGGTCATGGCGCTGCACCCCCCCGCCGATCAGGCGGCGGAGCAGGTCACTCAGGTGGAGGAACGCAGCCCGATCGAGATTTTTCTGGCCGGGCTGCAGAGCGTGGGCTCGTGGAAAGGATTTTTGAGCTACGCCGCGATCGCGGGCGTGGTCGTCTGGATTGGACTATACACGAATACCAACTACCTGCTGGTAGCGGCCATGCTAATCGCCCCCTTCGCCGGACCCGCCATGAACACAGCGATCGCCTCGGCTCGGGGCGATCGCCACCTGGTTGGTCGCAGCGTGCTGCGCTACTTTGCCGCCCTGCTGGTCACCATTGTGGTGGCCGCCCTGCTCAGCCTGGTGTTTCAGCAGCAGATTGCCACCCCGCTGATGATCGAGAACAGCCAGATTTCGGCGGTGGCGGTGCTGCTGCCGCTGGCGGCGGGGGCAGCGGGGGCCGTCAACCTGGTGCAGTCGGAGCGCAGCAGTCTGGTGTCGGGCACGGCCACCGGCATGCTGGTGGCGGCCTCGCTGGCCCCCCCGGCGGGCATTATCGGCATGTCGATGGCCATTGGCCGCTGGGATATGGTCGTCAACGGGGTGTTTTTACTGCTGCTGCAGCTGGGCGGCATCAACCTGGCGGCGGCGATTTTGTTTCGCACCTTTGGGCTCTCCACCCAGGGCGCACGCTACCAGCGGGGCAAGCGCGGGGTGTTTCCGACGGCGCTGGGCATGAGTGCGATCGCGATCGCCGCCCTGCTTACCTGGCAGTTGACAAACCCACCTAGCTTGCAGCGCTCCAGTCGCGCCCAGCGGGCCAATGCCGAAGTGCAAACCGTCATTCAACAATTTCCCCAGGTCGAGCTAGTGGAGTCAACAGCGCGGTTTACTCGTGCCAACATTGCGGGCCAAAACACGCTGCTGTCGGAGATCTACGTGCAGCGCCAGTCCGGCAATCGTGATTCCGCCGAGACAATTCAGGCTGAGTTGACCCAGGCAATTCAGGCTCATCTGCTCGATCAGGGGTTTGATGTGACACCTCTGGTCAGCATCAACGTCTTAGAAGCGCCCCGTTCAGCCAATTAACCCGCTGTGGATAGAGGTCAAGCCCGTGATCTCTCTATAAGCTGGCGGAGAGACTAGTGATCAATTTTCATGAATTTAGACTACTCTGCCGTTTGGGAAAAAATTCAGTCGATGGCCAATGGTTTTTTGGCTCTGTTGCCCAATGTCGTCCTGGCTATCCTTGTTTTCTTAATTTTCTTCTTTGTTGCCAAAGGCATCCGCACAACGGTTAGACGACTAACTCAGCGGCAGCGGCGAACTCGCAATGTAGGCCTGGTTCTGGGGCGTTTGGCCCAGGGTACTACTGTTCTCATTGGTCTTTTTATCGCCCTATCAATTATTATTCCTTCCCTGAAAGCCGGAGACTTAGTTCAGCTCCTGGGCATTAGCGGAGTGGCTATTGGCTTCGCTTTTCGCGATATTTTGCAAAATTTTCTGGCCGGTATTTTAATTTTGCTGACCGAGCCATTTCAAATCGACGATCAAATTATTTTTAAAGACTTTGAAGGCACGGTTGAGAACATTGAAACCCGCGCCACTACCATTAGAACCTACGACGGTCGCCGGATTGTGATTCCCAATTCGGAGTTGTTTACCAACTCGGTGCTGGTCAACACAGCCTTTGAAAACCGCCGTCTGGAGTATGACGTCGGCATCGGCTACGGCGACGATATTGAAACCGCTAAAGATTTAATTTTAGAAGCCGTGCACGACACCGACGGCGTGCTGGCCCACCCCGCTCCCGACGTAATCGTGGTCGATTTGGCCGCCAGCACGGTCAACCTGCGCGCCCGCTGGTGGGTGCAGCCGCCCCGCCGAGCTGAGGTGCTCGACCTGCAAGACCAGGTGCTGATCAACATTAAAAATAAGCTGACGGCCAGCGGCATTGACATGCCCTTCCCCACCCAGCAAATTTTGTTCCACGACCAGACCGAGGAAACCGACGGCGATCGCACCCGTCAGCGCGAAGGCTGGCCCGCCGGTCGAGGCAAGGCCCCAAAGCCGCGCAGCATCGGCGGTTCGCTGCGCCAGCTGGCCCGCTCTACTCGCAACGGCCAAGCCGCTAAGGAGTCGTGATGGCTTGGCAACCAGGCTGCAATGAAACACCTTAAGCTCAGTAAATTTTGGGATAACCTGCGATCGAGCTACTGGTTTTTGCCGTCGCTGATGGCCGCTGGGGCGATCGCCCTGGCTTTTACCCTGCTGGCCATCGATCGCTCCAGCGCCATTGACATTAGCAACACCAGCGCCTTCGGCTGGATCTACCAGGGAGGGGCCGAGGGGGCACGGGCCGTGCTGTCGGTGATCGCGGGGTCAATGGTCACGGTGGCTGTCACCGCATTTTCGATTACCATCGTGGCGCTGCAGCTGGCCTCATCCCATTTTGGGCCGCGACTGCTGCGCAACTTCATGCAGGATCAGGGCAACCAGATCGTGCTGGGCACCTTTATTGCCACCTTTATCTATTGCCTGCTGGTGCTGCGCACTATTCGAGGCGAAGACTATCAGCTCTTTGTGCCCCACCTGTCGGTGACGGTGGGGGTTCTGCTAGCCATGATCAGTATTGCGGTGCTGATTTACTTTATTCACCACGCCTCCACCATCATTCAGGCGTCCCACGTAATTGTCGATGTCAGCCACGACCTAGAGCAGGTCACCGACCGCCTGTTTCCAGAAACCCTGGGCCGCAATTTCGACCAGCAGGACGAGGGGGCCAAGGATGTTCCGACCGATTTTGAAGCCGTGGCCTGCCCCGTGCGGTCTGAGCAAACCGGCTACATGCAGGCCATTGAGACCGAAACCCTGATGCAGGTGGCCTGCGCTGAAGACCTGGTGCTGCGAGTACAGGCCTTTCCGGGTGATTTTGTCATGACGAATAGCCCTCTGGTGATGGCCTATCCAGCCGATCGCATCACCCCGGCCACCGCAAAGCAAATTAATCGAGCCTTTGTCATGGGCCGCGAACTGACCAAGCAGCAGAATGTAGCCTTTCCGATCGAGCAGCTGGTCGAAATTGCCCTGCGGGCGCTGTCTCCCGCCGTCAATGACCCATTTACCGCCATTCGCTGTATCGATCGCCTGGCCGAGGGGCTGGCGCGGCTGGCCGGACGCGAGCTGCCGTCGCCCTACCGCTACGACCAGTCGCACACCCTGCGGGTGATTGCCGCTCCGGTCAAGTTTGAGACCCTGGCCGACACCGCCTTTAGCCAAATTCGTCAGTACGGCAGCGCCGACAGCGTGGTGATGGGTCGGCTGATCGCGGCGATCGCGGCGATCGCCCCGTTTACCCACCACTTCAAACAGCGCTATGTGCTGCAGCAGCATCTTGAGGCCATCTGGCAGAGCAGCCAGCAAAACCTCAATCACCAACAAGACATAGAAACCGTAGAAAAGCAGTACCAAACAGCCCTGGCGGCCCTGCAACAGCCCCGGTCAACCGCCAAAACTATTCTGTAGATTTCAATTGGTCAGTCCCGATTGGGCCTGACATTTTTCTACGGCCAGAACGTCATTGTTGGGCTTGAGTTGAGTTAGCAACGACAATACAGATGCACGTTTTTCTATCTAAAGACAGACCCCATTCCTACCTTTTTGACGGACGGCATATACCCCTATATTCAACTATAACGGTGTTGAACTAAAAGAGTGATTAGGCGATAGCAGTAACGTATCGACTATCGACACAAGCAGTGAATGCAATGCGCTAAAAACTCTGCCTCTAAAATCGCCAACAAGGTATTTTACAGGGCAACTTTTCAGCGATAGTCGTGTTGAAATTTGGAGTAGACAATTATGGTTCGGCCAACTAGCAAAGAAATTGGTTTCGGTAACGACAAGCCATCCAATGGTTCTTTTAAAAAGCAGAGATTTGTTCGGAGCACCCTTGCTCTCGGTCTAATTGCTGGACTGATGGGTGCCTGTGCCGAAAATGCCCCCCAAACCGAAACCTCTGACGGCACAACCAATGTGCAAACCGAGGAAATCACCGAAAATACCGAAGGCTACATCGGTCAAACCGTCACCGTCAGGAGTGAGCCGGTTGAGAAAGTAGGCGATAACTCCTTCACCGTCAGCGATGAGCAGTTCTTTGGCAGTGAGCCCATCCTGGTCATCAACGCCTCAGGCGAGCCCCTGCTGCTGCCAGAAGACGACGTTGAAGTGCAGGTCACTGGGGAAGTGCGTAACTTCGTAATTGCAGATGTCGAACGAGAGTTTGATCTAACCCTGGATCCTGCCCTTTACACAGAGTACGAAGAGCAACCTGCCATCATTGCCGAATCAATTGCGCTGGCTCCTGAACCGGGCGAAATCACCAGCGATCCTGAGCAATACTACGGCGAAACGCTAGCCGTAACTGGCGAAGTGGAAGATATCCAGAGTGGGGCCGCCTTCACACTGGATGAAGATCAGCTCTTAGGTGCGGAAGACTTGCTGGTCATCTACGCCACACCTAGAGACGGGGCTGACCAGCCTGCGGCCGAGCTACCTACGATCGCAGACGGTGAAGAAGTAGCCGTCACCGGCACGCTGCGTCCTTTTGTGGTCACCGACTTTGAGCGCGACTACGACCTGGGCTGGGATCTAGAACTGCAGGAACAGCTAGAAGCTGAATACAGCAACAAGCCGGTTCTGGTAGCCACAGGCATCTATCCTTCGGCCATTCCCGAAGACTAGCGGCAGACCGCAGCACTTCAGCCAGCTTAAGCAAGATGCGATGGTCTCTGGCTGTCACCCAGTCTGAGTCCGTCGCATTTTTTCTGCCCTATCCATTATCGATTCCCCAAGAGCACCCCCAAGAGCAACATTTAAAATGAGTGGTTCTCAACCTTTGCGATCGCCTGACCAGACCAGCACCACCCCCACCAGCGCCAGCCAGACCAGCGCTGATCAGTCGCAAAACATACCTCAGCCGCCGGAGGGCAAAGACTGGCTCAAATGGCTTGGCCCCAGCTTCATCTGGATGCTGTCGGCAGCGGGTTCAGGAGAACTGCTCTTTACCCCACGCATTGCGGCTCTCTACGGCTACGCTCTGCTGTGGGCACTGGTAGCAGCGGTCGTGCTCAAATGGTTTATCAACCGCGAAATTGGGCGGTTTACCGTCTGCACCGGCATCACTATTTTAGAAGGCTTTAAGCGACTGCCCGGCCCTAAAAACTGGGCTATTTGGCTCATTCTGGTGCCCCAATTTGTGGTGGCTATTTCAACCGTAGCGGGCATGGCGGGCGCGGCAGCCACGGCCCTAATTTTAGGTACCGGCGGCACCGTTCAAATGTGGACGGTAATTATTATTCTGGTTACGGCTGCGATTGTATTTTTGGGGCAGTACGACGGCGTTGAAACCGTATCGTCTTACATTGGCATTGGCCGCACGCTGGCCGTTGTGGCAGCCGCTATTTTTGTCTTCCCCAATCTGGGCAGTCTCAGCAGCGGGCTAGTGCCGCAGATTCCCACTGATGTGAAGTACCAGGAAGTGCTGCCCTGGCTGGGGTTTATGTTAGCTGGGGCCGCCGGGCTGATGTGGTACTCCTACTGGGTAGGGGCCAGGGGCTACGGCGCTGCCACCGCCCAGCGAGAAACCCCGGTATACTTTGATCAAATCGACGACGACCAGCGGCGGCGGCTGCGGGGCTGGCTCAAGCTCATGACGTTTTCCAACACGCTGGCCGTGATTGGGGCCCTGCTGGCCGCGCTGGCCTTCTTAATTTTAGGGGCCGAGCTGCTACAGCCCCAGGGGCTAGTACCTCAGGAAAACCAGGTTGCCGAAACCCTGGGCAGCCTGCTGGGCGACCTGTGGGGACCGTTTGGCTTTTGGTTTATGGTGGCGATTGTCTTTGTCACCTTTTGCAGCACAGCGATGTCGGTGCAGGATGGCTTTGGCCGCATGTTTGCCGATGGCACCCAGATTCTGGTGCAGGGGTTTGGCGGCGGTGGCCGCTGGACGAACGAAAATTTTCTGCGCAAGTTCTACATTGTGACGCTGCTGGCCGGTCTCCCCATTGCCGTTTACCTGCGGTTTGGCGAACCCGTCGCGTTGCTTAAAACGGCGGGTGGCATCGAAGCAGCCCACATTCCCATCGTGACGGGGCTTACTCTCTATCTCAACCACCGCATGCTGCCCGACGGCCTTAAACCCTCAGCGTTTACCTTTTGGGCAACGGTGCTGGCAGGCGGCTTCTTTGCGGTCTTTGCCTCGATCTATCTGCTTCAGCTCGTCGGTGTAATCAGCAGCGGCGGTGCCTAGGGGAGTTTCCTTAAACCTCCAGCTGCACCGGGGTGATGCCCTCGCGCAGGGGCTGCTGCTGCTGGGTCCAGACCCGCTGCACCAGAGGGCCAACCAGGGGCGCAAACGCACTCAGCCCCTGGCGCAAAACCCCAAACCGGCGCAGCAGTTCTCCCCGACTGGCTTCGTGGGCCTGTAGTTTTTGGGCCTGAACAATTTCAGGCTCGCGCTCGGCCTGGATGCGGGCCAGGGCGCGATCGATCGCCGCTGTAGCCGAATCTTCAGACTGCTGTAGCACGGGCACCAGGTGGTTGACGGCAGCGATCACGTCGCGCAGGGCCAGGTTGATGCCCTGGGCGCGCACGGGCGACATGGGGTGGGCGGCATCGCCCAGCAGCAGCAGACCGGGGCAGTACCAGCGATCGCAGCGACCCACCAACACCGAAAGCCGCAGGGGCGATGAAATCTGATCCCCTACGGCCCGAAAATGCTCAACCAGCTCCGGCGGCACCAGGGCGGCAAAGGTGGTGGCCCAGTCTTTTTGCTCGGTGGGTTCATCTGGCGAGATGGCCCAGGCCAGATGCAGCTTACCTTCCTCTGCGCCGTGGAAGAGGCTGAATACTCGCCCGCCCTTGACTACAGTACAAAAGCGATTGTCGGCCTCATAGCTGGGGGGCGCAGGCAGCTTAAACCACAGCACGTCAATACTCTTGGGCTGGGTTGTTAGGGTGAGCCCGGCTTTTTGGCGAATCGCGGAGGCGCGACCGTCCGCCCCAATCACCAGGTCAGCCTTGAGGGTGCGACCGTCGGTGAGGTGAATTCCTGCGACGCGGTTATCGTCTTGGCAGGCTTCGCGATCGCTCTGCCACAGCAGCTCTTTCACGGCCGTTCCGGCTATCCACTCAAAGTTGGGTTGGTGCTGGGCGGCTTGCACCAGGGCTTCTAGCAGCGGCGGTTGAGAAACCAGGGTGCAGGGACGGGCTGAACCGAAGGGCTCGTCGGCGCGGAAGAGGCGGCGATCGCTGAGCCAAAATTCCCAGGCGCTCAGGGGGCGGTGGGGGACGTTTTGCAGCAGGGCATCTAGCCCCATCTGGTGCAGGGCGTCGAGGCCGCTGGGCATTAGCGCTTCGCCGCGAAACTGGCGCTTAAAGTCGCGGGCGGCTTCGATCAGGGTGACGGGGACGCCGCGCTGGGCTAGCAGCAGGGCCAGGGTGGCCCCGGTGGGGCCAGCGCCAACGATAACCACTTTGGGCATGGGTGTGCTTTTGTCAGAAACTTCGTTCAGGATAGCGCTCGGTAGGGTGGGCAATGCTCACCCTCAACTTGGGCAGAAAATCGTAGGGTGCACTCGCGAAGCAGTGCACCACTTCATGGCTGTAGATCGTAGGGTAGGCATTGCCCACCCTTACCTAGACAAAAGTAAAGGCGATCGCGGCGCACAATTGAGGTTAAAGCCAAATCTGCTGCTGGGGCCATTTCGCTGGCCCCAGACCCCCGTCGAGCAGGACGTTCCGTCGTCCTGCACCTCACGGAAAGGAGCGATCGAGCATCGGTTTAAACCTCTGTGCTGCAAATTGGGCTTTTGGCAACTGTAAACCCTGGGGTTTGGGGCATGTTTCTGCCTGTTTCAACACCGCCTGTCGGGGCAAACGGTCGTTTGCCCTGAACCATCTCATACCTCAAACCAGCAACACCCAAAATCCAAAATCGCAAATCTAAAATCGCCCTACCGATCGAGGGAGTCGTACTGCTCACCAACCCAGGGCATGGTGGCCAGGTCTTCGAAGGTGACCTGGCGATCTTTTTCGAGGGCTTCGATGCGGCGCTTTTCGGCGTAGATCTGGCGCTGGTATTCGGCAAGCTGGTCGGGGGCGGTGGTGCAGTCGGTCTTTTCCCAGAGGGCGAGAAAGTGGCGGTAGCGCTTTTCGCAGAGGTTCTTTTCCATACAGGCGGCGGCGGCGCGGATAATCAGCGGGGCGCGGAGCACGTCGCGCTTGGTCTTTTCGCTCAGGTGCATGAGGGTTTGTAGGGGCGTTGTCGCCAGGCCAGAGTCGGCCAGCTGGTTGCGCAGCAGGCCGACTAAATCGACGCGGGGGCCTTCGTTTTCGGTCAGCAGCCGCTGCATCTGCCGCCACAGGGCGCGGTGGTGGGAGTAGCTAAACTGCAGGTCGCGGTCTTCAAGCACCTGGCGAATTTCGTCGCGGTGGTCGGCGGCGTGTAGAAAAATTCGCAGCAGGGAGGCTTCGGCCTGCTCTAGGGAACTGGCGCTGGGGGTGGTTGCCGGAGCCAATCGCTGGGGAGCGTCTGAGGAGGTGGTGCGGCGCTGGCGACGCACCTGGGTGACCAGGTTTTCGGCTAGCAGCGGCACCAGGCGGCTGTCGCCGTTGCTGAAAATTTCGGCGCAGTAGCGCACGTAGTGGGTACGGGTGTCGGCGTTGGCAATGTCGCTGAGCAGCTTGACCACCGCCTGGCTGGTCTGCTGAAACTGGTCGGCCTGGCGCAGGTCTTTGCCGCTGATCAGGTTGTGAATTTGCCAGTCAATCCAGAGGGGGGCGGCCTCGATCAGGGCGCGATAGTCGGCGGCGCTGTGCTGCCGCAAAAACTCATCGGGGTCTTTGCCGTCGGGAATGTTCAGCACCCGCAGCTGCACGTCGCCCCGGTAGGCCATCTCTTCGACTTCGCCGATCGCCCGCTGGGCAGCTTTTACTCCGGCGGCATCGGCATCGAAGTTGAGCAAAATCTGCTTCGATTCGGTGTAGCGCAGCAGCTGACGCACCTGAGCAGCGTTCAGGGCCGTACCCAGAGCGGCGACGGCGTTTTCTAAACCAGCGGCGTGGAGAGCAATTACGTCGAAGTAGCCTTCGACCACAATTGCCCGGTCGTCTTTGGCGATCGCCGCTCGGGCCAGGTCCAGCCCGTAGAGGGTTTTGCCCTTGTCGAACAGCTCGGTGTCGGGAGAGTTGAGGTACTTGGGCTTTTCGTCGCCCAGAGCGCGGCCGCCAAAGCCAATCACCCGGCTCTGCCCGTCGCGAATGGGAATCATCAGGCGATCGCGAAACCTGTCGTAAAACCCATCGCCCTTTTGCCGAGGCACAATCAGCCCCGCCTGCTCGACCAGACCCACCGGGTAATGCTTTTGCTCGACCAGGTAGCCGTAGAGGGTCTGCCACCCCCCCGGCGCAAACCCCAGCTGAAACTGCTGAATGGTGGCGTCGCTCAGCCCGCGCTCGTACAGGTAGGCCAGGGCCGGGGCTCCGTCGATCTGCTGCAGGGCGTGCTCGTAGAATTTTGCCGTCAGCGCCAGAATTTCGTAGAGCTGCTCCCGCAGGGTGAGCTGCCGCTGCAGTTCCTGGCGCTTAGCGGGCTCTAGCGTTGTCACCGGCACCTGGTAGCGCTGAGCCAGATCGAGCACCACATCAGCAAACGAGCGCTTGTTCAGCTCCATCAAAAACTTAAAGGCGTTGCCCCCCGCCCCGCAGGAAAAGCAGTAGTAAAACTGCTTGCTGGGGCTGACGCTAAAGCTGGGCGACTTGTCTTCGTGGAAGGGGCACAGGCCGACAAAATCTTTGCCCTGCTTCTTGAGCACCACGTGTTGGGAGACCACATCGACAATATCGGCGCGATCGCGCACCGCTTCAATCGTGTCGGGATGGAGTCGAGGGGTATCCATGGTGCTGGGGGCGCTAGGGCTGAACCTTTTGATCGGATAAAGCGCTAGATGTTGGGGATGGGTTGATTGTAGTCGATCTGGGGGGAGGGGAGTGGGTGGGTAGATGGGTAGGCGAGTGGACGGGTAATGGGGTGGGGTAGATGAGGGGGTGAGGAGGTATAGAGGCGGGGGGATTGATTAAAGCTGAAAACCTCTGAGGCAGGTGCCCTGGCGTAGGGCCTGCCTCAGAGGTTTTCAGCGAGAATAGATGGGTAGCGAGACGCTAGGGCTAGAGACCTACTCGGCAATCACGCGCAGGTTCACCATGGCGGTCACTTCGGGGTGCAGCTTCACCTCGGCCTGGTACTCGCCCAGCTTGTTGATGTCGGGCACCGAAATATCGCGGCGATCGACTTCTTTGCCCGACAGCGACTTGATCACATCGGCCACGTCGGCAGAGGTGACGGTACCAAAAATGGCCTCGTTCTCGCCCACCGGCTTTTGAATGGTGAACATACCGATGGTGTCGAGGGCTGTCTTGGTGGCTTCAGCCTCCTGCTTAATCTCGAGCAGCCGCTGCTTTTGCGCCTCGCGCCGACGCTCTACCTGCTTCAGCACACCGGGGGTGGTGCGCACTGCCTTCCCGTTGGGGATAAGATAATTACGTGCGTAGCCAGGAGCCACCTCTACCAGGTCGCCGTTATAGCCCAGCTTGCGAATATCTTCTGTGAGAACTACCTGTACCCGTTTTGCCATGATTTTTCTCGTATAGCCCAGTTGACTATACTACCCAACGCCCTTGGGTCTTGGCAACCCTGATCACCCCGCGCCCAGCGAGACTGTTCCATGATTCGACTTTTACTGGCTCTAGTGCCCGCTATCTGGATAGTTGCGATCGCCATCATCGCCGTTCAAAATGCCACCTCCGTCTCCTTTCGGCTGCTCAATCTGCAGTCGATAGAGATGCCCTTTGGGGTGCTGCTGGCCTTTTGCGTCGCGGCCGGTATGCTGCTGGCGGCCCTGGTGCTGCTGGTGCTGGGGGGCAACCCGCTGCGAGCCAGCCAAAAACGAAGGCCCGAGCCGTAGCTCAGACCTTCGCAGATGATTTTGACTGATTATTGACCGACAGTTCGGCTAGTTGCCTGGGGCAGTCGTGACATTGTCGCCAGCGCGGGCCTCCTGAATTTCGGTGCCCAGCGCCCGCAAAGCCTCAGCAAACTGAGGATCGGCTTCGGTACCGATCGCCTCCCGATTAGTCGAGAGTTCTTCCTGCTGCTCTTCAGTTAGCTCAACCGAAATATCGGGATCAATACCGTGCTTGTTGATGTCGGTGCCGTTGGGGGTGAGGTACTTAGCTACCGTAATGGCGACCCCAGACCCATCGCCCAGGCTGCGCACCGACTGCACCAGCCCCTTACCAAAGGTGCGCGTGCCCACCAGCAGAGCTCGCTCGTTGTCGCGTAGCGCCCCCGACAAAATTTCGCTGGCGCTGGCCGATCCACCGTCAACCATGACCACCAGTGGCTTATCGGTGAGCGCACGACTGTTGGCAGTCTCTTCGTCCACCACGCCCTGACGGTTTACCGTTGAGACAATGGTGCCGCCGTCGAGCCACATGCGAGCAATGTCGATGCTGGAGTACAGCAGTCCACCGGGGTTAGAGCGCAGATCGAGAATGTAGCCCGTTACCCCCTGGCTTTCGAGATCTTCAATGGCTTCGCTCATTTCTTCGGCGGCGTTGGCGCTGAACTGGGTCAGGCGAATGTAGCCCACCTCTCCCTCGGGGCCAGCCTGAACGTTGTAGCGCACCGGATGAATCTCAATACGGGCGCGGACAAGAGGTACCTCTAACTCTTGCTCACCCCGACGAATGGTGAGGGTTACCTCCGAGCCAACAGTGCCGCGAATCCGGCTGACAGCGTCGTTGAGCTCCATGCCCTCAGTCGATTCGCCGTCAATGGCCAAAATTACGTCTTGGGGGCGAATACCCGCATCGAAGGCGGGGGTATCTTCGATGGGCGCGACCACGACGATGTCTTTGGTCTCCTCATCCTGGGAAATTTGAATACCAACCCCGGTCAGTTCGCCGGAGGTGTCAATCTGCATGCTGCGAAACTCTTCTGGATCCATGAAGCGAGTATAGGGATCTTCGAGCTTCTCCAGCATCTCGCGAATAGCGCCGTAAGCCTCTTCCTGGCTAGTGTAGTTACGCCCCAGGTAGTCGGTACGCACCGCATCCCAGTCGACCTGATTGAACGTGGCATCGACAAAGTTGCGATCAATCAGCTGCCAAACTTGATCAATCAATTCTTTGGGGCTTTCTTCAAAGAAGGCCTTGCTCTGGGACAGGTGAATCCCGGCGCCAGTTACAGTTACCGCAGCCACCGCGACAGCGGTTGCACCCAGGATTAGTCCGCGCTTTGCAAGTGTCATGTGATATAGGTTCTAGCAGCAAATTATGCCCAATCTAACACACCAAACTGAGATGCAAAGGGAAGATTTCGTGAGGGATTTTGTCTGTGTTAACAACAGTAACAATAGACACACGGCCTGTTTACCCTAGGGCAAAATGCGCCTCCAAAAGACCTGCTTTCAGTTAGAAACATCGGCCTATTGTGGCGCGCTCTGGCACACCTTGGGGCACGTGATGGTTGGGGCCTAAACGCTTGAGAAACTGGCTTCGTCATGGCTGAGCCAGTCAGCAGCCAGTCGCCCACAGTAGGTGACAGCCCCCAGGGCCGAATCTGGCCGGGTGTCACGCTATAATCGCCTTACTTTGTCGAGCGGGTCGGCAATCTAAACTCTGCGAACCGTTGCACGAATCGCTTTAGGACGCTGAGACACCTCTATGGGCACAAGTACTACCGACAAAGGCACCTATATTCTACTGATTGGCACCAATGAAGGCCAAACTCGCCAGATGGAGTTTGACCTGCAGGAGGCCGGATACCATCCGGTGGTGGCCAGTAGTGCGAAAGCTGGCCTCGCCCTGGCCACCGAGAGCACCCCGGCCCTGGTGGTAGTCGATCGCCTGCTGGGGGGCGAGTCGGGGCTGGTGCTGTGCCAGACCCTGCGCAGCCAGGGCATCAAAGCGCCGATTGTGCTGCTGATGGCCAAAGAGAGCCTCGAAGATCGGGTGGCCTGCCTGGAGTGCGGGGCCGACGACTACTTTCTCAAGCCCTACCGGGCCGATGCGTTCTTAAGAATGGTGCAGCTCTACCTGCAGTCTACTCCCGGCGACAGCGAAAACCTGCGCTTTGGCGACCTGACGCTGGATGTAGAGAACCGCCATGCCCTGCGGGGCGATCGCCTGATCGAGCTAACCATGAAAGAGTTTGAGCTGCTGAAATACCTGATGGAGCACCCCCGCGAGGTGCTGCCCCGCGAGCAAATTCTCGAAAACGTGTGGGGCTACGACTTTGTCGGCGAGTCAAACGTGATCGAAGTGTATGTGCGCTACCTGCGCCTCAAAATTGATGGCGAAGACGACAAGCGGCTGATTCAGACGGTGCGGGGGGTGGGGTATGTGCTGCGGGAGAGTTAGTGGGTAGGTGTGAATGGGTGGATGGGGGATGGTCCCTGAGCGAAGTCGAAGGGGTGGATGGGTGCATGGGTGGATGGGTAAGGAAAACATCCGCCTAGCGAGCGACTAGAATAGTATCGCTCTGGCTGTGTATTCGCCGTTGATTTCTCTTGGTTTCTCTATGGCCTATCGTTTTGCTGGTTTGGTGGCTCTACATCGGTCTTCTCGCATCAAGCCAGGCGTGATGTGGAGCCTGGTGCTAAGCGCCCTGGTGCTGGGGACCGGATGCGGGCCAGCGCCTTCGACTACGGCTCCGGCCTCTCCCGCTGAAACTACCTCCTCTACGCCCACCACGACCGAGGTTCCTATGGCTGATCCTCGCGGCCAGCAGCTCGCCGTCACGGCGGTGACAACCCTGGGCGGTGAAGACATTTTTCTGGAAGTGGCTACTACCCCTCAGCAGCAGGCGATGGGGCTGATGTACCGCGGCGCTCTGCCCGGCGATCGCGGCATGCTGTTTCCCATGGGGCGGCCTCGTCCGGTCAGCTTTTGGATGAAAAACGTGCCCGTAGCGCTAGATATGGTGTTTGTGTACCAGGGGCAAATCGTGGGTTTGGCGGAGGCTCCTCCCTGCACCGCTGACCCCTGCCCTACCTATGGCCCCGGCCGTCAACTCGTCGATCATGTGATTGAGCTACGGGCCGGGCGCGCCGCTGAGCTGGGCCTAGCCGTGGGGGATGAGGTGGTAATTCGGGATTTGGGGGAGTAGGGTAGGTGAGTGGATGGGTAGGTGGGTAGATGGGTAGTGGGTAGGGTGCATCCGCGCAGCGATGCACCGTCTACAGGGCATCTTTTAGGGCAATCACTGGTACAAAAACAGCCGCTTAGCGGCACGGGTGAAGGCGACGTAGCAGAGCTGGTTGCGCTCAATTACGTTGCGGTTGGCCGCCATCGAGGGCACATCCACAAACACGTCCTGAAAGGTGGATCCCTGGCTTTTGTGGATGGTGAGGCTGTAGGCGTAGTCAACGGTGTGGAAGCGCTGCTGCAAGTCCCAAAATTCCATCCAGCGCTTTTCTTTGGCTAAAAAGTCGAGCCTGGCTTTGAACTCGGCCTGGCCCGACTCGTGCAGCACCCGCAGCGCTTTAAAGTCTCCCGCCTCAGTTTCGACTTCCAAAATCCACAGGGGCCACTCGCCTTCGCGACCTCGGGCAATGTGGATCACCTCGCACTCGGCAGAGGTGGGTAATACGATAGTCTCTTCCTGAAGGCAGGGGTTGACGGCGATTAGCCGCTCGCCCGGCACAAAGCGGCTGGCATTGGGGCCGTAGATGGCGCTGCGAATGATGTGGTTGAGCTGGGCGACGCGGCGATTGGTGTAGGCCAGCGCCCGCACCTGATCGGGGTTTTGCTGGTAGGCGGGGCTCGTAAAAGCGCGAATTAGCAGGTCGTGCCAGGCGCGGCGGGGCAGCACAAAGCAGCCTTCGGTCTTGTCAGCGTTGGTGTCGCTGGTAAAGCGGGGCAGCGAGTCGCGCTCCAGGTGGCGGCGAATGTCTTCGGCAATCACCGCGATCGCGCCGCCGTAGCGCACCACCTCGGTGAGCTGCGATTTGTGAATAATCTGGCGAAAGCAGGCCGACTCGGGCTCATTCACCGGGGGCAGCTGAGCCGGGTCGCCCACAAACAAAATTTGGGTGCCCCGGTACAAATTCGACACGGCATTGATTAGCAGCTCCCACAGCTCCTGGTTGATCATCGAACACTCATCGACAATCACCAGCCGGTAGCGATCGATCTGGCTGGCCTGCTGGCGATCGATGGCAAACACCTGCTTGCCGTTTTCTTCGTCGATCACCGGGCGCAGGCCCAGCAGTTTGCAGCAGGTCATAGCGTCGATATCGAGCCGCCACTGAGCCGCCATCGTCGCCAGTACCTTGGTGGCCTTGTTGCTAAAGGCGCTCAGCACAATGGGGCGATCGTCGCCGCGATCGCGCAGCCCGTTCACAAACACCTGCAGCAGCGTGGTTTTGCCCGTGCCCGCGTAGCCCGTCAGCAGGTAGAGCTTTTCGGTGCCCTGCACAAAGGCATTTAGCGCCGCCAACGCTGCCTGTTGTTCGGCGGTCAGGGCCATGCCAGAGGCAATCGATTTAGGCTGAGGTGGGGCCATGGACGCGGAACAGGTGTTCTATTCCAGAGTAGCCTGATTCATTCCCTTACCGAAGTCGCGGTGAGGGAATGCAGTGGCGGCGCGATCGCCGGGCGCATTGCTCCAGGACAAACAGCCGTTTGCTTGCGTACTCCTCAAACCTGGGCGCAGTCTCTCGTTAAGGACAGTTGGTGGGAGTCACGTTGCTGCCCAGCCCACTGGGGCCGGTGCGGGCAATCCAGCCCAGGCTGCCGTCGTAGATCCGCACCTGCATCCAGCGACGACCGTCGCTGGTGGTTTGCTGGGTGGGTGGGTTGGTGCTGGCCCTGACCAGATCGTTTTGGTTGTAGCCCGCCACCGTAGCCGACCCGGTCGAAGGCCCAGACCTGACCACCAGAGCCGTATCGGCCCTGAAGCAGGCTCCCGTGGGCGGCGGCGGATTGCCGCCACAGGGGCCGAGATTAGACGCGTTGAGCCAGCCCACCGGCTGGATGGGAGACAGCGTGCCGCCGCCCAAAAAGACCTGCGCCCGCCCCGTACTGATGACCCCGGTTAGCGTAACCCGCGTACCCGCCGCCAAAGTACCAAGGCGGTTAGCGGTTGGCCCCAGAGTAGAGTTGTCGAACACTTCAGCCGCCTGGTTGAGCTGCCGACAGCCTCGAATGAGGGTGGGGTTTTCGGTTAGGGGGCGAGTCTCCTGAGCCAGGGCTGGGGCAACCGCCAGCGTGCTGGCTGAAACGAGGGCGATCGCCCCAAACGAGAAATTGCGCAGCATTTTCGGTGGCATGGGTGCTCCTGGAGGCTAATCTGGAGGATTTTGAGGGTAATGTGGCGTTTGCCCCCGCTATCCTACCATCCTCAAAATTAGCCCCAGCCGAGGCGTAACGAAGCTTACCGAAGCGCCAAAGCCGAGCCACGTCGCCGATGCCGCTCAGGGTTGCGATGCTAAAGCATCCGTCAGGATTGCTGCCAGAGTTGCCTTATCCACCTGCCCCTGCGCCACCCGCATCACCAGGTCGTAGGCTTCGTTATCGCTAAGGGTCAGGCTGTAACAATTGGCCTCTAAAAATGTATCCATTACCGCAAAGGCTGTCCGCTTGTTGCCATCAACAAAAGGATGATTTCGCGACAAATGGTACAGGTATGCCGCGGCCTGCTCCGCTAAGGTTGGGTGCAGCAGCTCACCGCCAAAGGTAGCCTTTGGTTGAGCCAGAGCAGAATCGAGCAGTCCCTCATCGCGCACTCCAGGAGTACCGCCAAAACTCTCGATTTGGTCGACATGAAGCAGTAAAACATCGTCTCGGTTGAGAAAATTAGGAGTCAGCAAGACGACGATAAACCTCAGCACGCTTTTGCTTAGACCGCTGATAGGCTTGCCAAATTGCGGAGTCTTTGGCGGTTTCAACTGATGGTTTACGAGATTTGACGTAAGCCAAAATCTCTGTCAGGGTTTCCGCAGACAGGTCGTCTAGCTCTTCTAAAATTTTGTCTTTGAGAGTAGCGGTGGTGGTCATAGCGCCAGCCGTAGACATCGGTTGAGTACTTCTATCAATAGTAATGCTCCAATAGTCATGAGGTTGCGCTGACACGCAAGGGTTCGCGCCGTAGCCCGGAGCCAGCCCCCACCTGGCCTAGACCATCGCCGTGGCGGCTTTGATTACAAAGATGCGCTCGATCGCGTCTTCGACTGAGCGATCGGGGGTTGACGCGCCAGAGGTAACGCCGACAGTGATGGGGCCATCGGGCAGCCAGTTCTCAGTCACCGTCAGGTCGCTGTGCAGCAGCTTGTGCTCGATGCGGTTGCCGGGGCCAATGCGGCTGGCGCTGTCGATATGGTACGAAGGAATGCTGCGATCGATCGCAATCTCTTGCAGGTGGGTCGTGTTTGACGAGTTGTAACCGCCGATCACCACCATGAGGTCGAGCTTTTCATCCACCAGCTCAAACATGGCATCCTGGCGCTCCTGGGTGGCGTCGCAGATGGTGTTAAAGCTGAGGAAATGGTCGTTGAGGGCCTGGGGGCCAAACTTCTTCAAGATAGTGTGCTCAAAGAGTTTGCCGATTTGCTCGGTTTCGCCCTTGAGCATGGTGGTTTGGTTGGCAACGCCGATGCGATCGAGGTCGGTATCGGGGTCAAACCCGGCGGAGCAGGCCTTGCCAAATTTGGCCATAAACTCGGCCTTGTCGCCGCCGCCCAGAATGTAGTCGGCCACGTACTGGGCCTGGTCTAGATTGAGCACCACCAGGTACTTGCCCGCAAAGGAGCTGGTGGCGACAGTTTCTTCGTGGTTGTACTTGCCGTGGATGATCGAGGTGTGGTCGCGTTTTTTGTGCTTTTCGACCGTGTTCCACACCTTTGACACCCAGGGGCAGGTGGTATCGACAATGGTGCAGCCCTTGTCGTTGAGCAGCTGCATTTCCTGCACGCTGGCCCCGAAGGCGGGCAAAATCACCACATCGCCCTGGCCGACGACCGAAAAATCTTTGTCGCCATCGATGACTTCAATGAACTCCACCGCCATCTCTTTGAGGCGCTGGTTGACGCTGGGGTTGTGGATAATTTCGTTGGTGATCCAGATGCGCTCGGTGGGGAAGTGCTGGCGGGTTTCGTAGGCCATCGCCACCGCTCGCTCGACCCCCCAGCAAAAGCCAAAGGACTCGGCCAGCTTGATGGTGACATCGCCGCGAGTGAGGGTGTAGCTATGGTCGCGAATTTCCTGAATCAGCCCGCTGTTGTACTCGGTCTTCATCTGGCCAGCGACATCTTCCCCGTGGCCAAACCCCTGGCGAAAGTACTTGTCGGAGTGGTTGAGCGATCGCTTAAAAGCCTTAGTATCCATCGAATCCTCAGCGGGTGCAGCACGTTATCTAGGATAGCGGGTTGTGGGTGGGGGTTTGGGGTGCGATCGCCCAGTAAATTTTAATCGTTGCCCCTAGCGACGGTCTGGTTTACTGCCGATGTCGGTAGCAGTTCCCCTGGCAGACTCACTTCTATGGCAGGGGTAGTTACGGTCTGACTGTAGTGCTCCACCGTGATGCCTACCGGGCGACCTTCATCGTCGAAGTCGATAATCAGGTTCTCGTTCAGCACCTCTGACTCAGTACTGGGGCGATCGGCCAGGTCAATATATAGAGTGTCGGTATCGGGGAAGTAGGTCAGCTTCATTGAGGTTCTTCTCCCCTAAGTTGGCGACGGTAAAAGCTGCGATCGAAGAATGCGTTATGAACGGTTTCTCCATCCTCTAGAGTAACAACCCTCAAGGCCCGGCCCTCTTTCTCAGCGATGTTGCCCCAATAAACAATCCGCCCATTGGCTTGGGTAGCTCGTTTGATCGGGTTGGCTAACACTCGCTGTACCCACTCTAGCCTCACCTCAGGATGCTTGCGGGGTACGACGTTGCGAAAGTAGTCGGTGCTTTTCACGTCTGTATGACCGCCAATCGACCGCAGTAACATTTTTCACCAGGCTATAGTAATGGGCAATCGCCACCCCCGCCCCCACCATGACCGGATTTGAACCCCTGATCGGAGCCGCCGCCGCTGGCCTGGGTGGCCTGATTACAGGATTAGTTAAAGACAAGGGGACCGAGACCCTCAAAAAGCTGGATTGGGACATTGGCCGCAACCTGGCCCTGCGCAAAGCCCTGAAAGAGTATGTGAGCCGTTACATTAAGCGCCACGGCACCCTAAAAGTAGCCTGTGTGCGCATGGACAACCCTGTGCGCCTGGATAAAATCTACACTGCCGTGCAACTGTTAGATCGCTCAGCCCTGCGGTATTTTGAATCGGAAGATGCCCTACAAGAGCAATACCGCCAAAGCGGCAGTCGGGGATTTAACGTTACACAAGCTGTTAAAAAGCCCGGTCTGCAAGTTGCCAACGAACAGCAATACTTGATGGTGCTAGGCGGGCCAGGAGTGGGCAAATCCACCTTTTTGCGCAAGGTGGGCTTAGAAGCCCTGCAAACCCTGAGCCGTCGAAACGTTACGGGCTCCCCTCCTGGCAACCTGCGTGCGTCCCAGGATATGGCTTACCAACACCCCTGCATTCCGGTGATGCTAGAGCTGCGTCAATTTAATAGTCTGGACCGCAGCATCAAAACAGTGATTGCTGAGGAACTGGAGACCTGTGGCTTTCCAGAAACAGAGGCACTGACAGAGCTATTTCTGAACAATGGCCAACTGCTGGTGCTACTGGATGGCCTGGACGAAGTACCCAGCGCCACACTCAACCACGCCATTACTGAAATCGGAAACCTAGTAGACCGCTACAGTGACAACCGCTATATCGCCTCTTGCCGAGTTGCTGCCTATACCTTCGGTGGCTTTCAACAATTCAAAGATGTAGCAATGGCTGCCTTTGAGGATGAGCAGATTGAGCAGTTCATCGAAAACTGGTTCCAGAAAGAATGGGATACCGAAACTAAAACCGCCGAACGCTGCTGGAAAATGCTAAACAGCAGCGATTATCGAGCAGCCAAGGAACTCGCCCAAACCCCGCTGTTGCTAACTCTGCTCTGCGTGGTCTATGACGAATTTCAAAATTTCCCTAAAAAGCGCCATGCACTCTATGGCGAAGCCTTGGATGTGCTGTTGAGAAAATGGGCCTCTGAAAAGCGGATACAGCGTAACCCGATTTATCAAGAGCTGAGCGCTGAATTGGAACTCGACATGCTAGCTGAGATTGCCTACACTAGCTTTGCTGACGACCAATTCTTTTTCGCCAAGGAAAGACTAGTCGAGCAAATTCGAGAATTTTTGGTAGAAAACCTAAACGCACCGAGTCATTTAGACACGGAAACTGTACTAAAGGAAATTGAAGTTCAACAGGGAATCTTGGTAGAGAGAGCTAGAAATGCCTACTCTTTTTCGCACTTAACCTTCCAGGAATACTTGGCTGCCAAATGTATCGTTGACAATCAAAAAATCAATCAACTCGTACGCGATCATGCAACCGATAAGCATTGGCGAGAGATATTTATACTTGTTGCAGGGCTAGCGCCAGGGAAACGAGGAGCTGATGAATTCTTATTAGCTATAGAGCAAAAAGCACAAACTTATATTAAAAGCAAAAATCTTCGCTTATTGTTCACTTGGGCTGAAACCAATGTCGATTTATCGAGAAATATTAAAGCATTTGAGAAAAGGGCTTTAGCTGTCTTTCTTGCTCGAATTCTGGCTCGAGACATCAACATTGACTTGGATCTTGATCTTGCCCTTGATCTCGCTTCTGTTCTCGCTCTTGCCCTTGCCGTCGACATGCGATTCTCTCATTATCTTAGCCATATACTTGATCTTGCTCGAATCCGCATCCGCGATCATGCACTCAAGTTAGATCACTCCGTTGAGATCGTCCGAAAATATGAAAAGCTGCAGGTTTTCCAGAAAGATGCAATTGACTCAGTCCTCTCCTCTATGATAGTTATAAGCAGTTTGAACAAGGAATTTCATGATTCAGGGTCATATCATAAGAAACGCAGGTATTTTTTGGATAATACTCTTGAATGCTTTTCTTGCAATCTAAATTTTCCTTTTAAACAGCCAGTTTTCTCTGCGCAAGAAACTCGCCAGTTTGTTGACTACTTCTACACCTTAGAACTCATGATTCGCTGCAAAGAGGCAGCGGTGCGGGTGTCGCCGCAGGTGTGGGAAGGCATTGAGTCGCGTATGGTCACAGTACCCGAGTGACAATTTTAGATTTTAGATTTGCGATTTTGGATTGCGTGAAGTAATTGGGTTTCTGGGCTAGCTAGCATGTCTTGATGGCGTTACACATACGCGAAGTTAGATCGCCGGCTATCCCTAACAATTACGGCATGCTTAGGCTGTGAACATAGGCGGGGCAAGGATTCAGTGTGTTGAGCAAAGACTGATCCGCCGTCCAAAACTCGGCAGACCCAAGCTCGGCGACAGCTAGAAACGCCGCATCATAGAGAGTGGCTAAGACAAATTTTTCGGCTATTTCCCAGGTTCTGGCTCTAACAGAGTTATTATCCAGATACTGAATTGGCATCTGGCAGAAATCATTATAGAAACCCGTTGCTTGGGAAGTTGTAATCAATCCCAGCCTTACCTTCTTTCGCAGCACTGAGCCAACCTCAGCCCAGGCAAACGCTGGCGCTACCAGAGATTCACCAGCTGCCAGCCAGGGTGTGATCAGCGCCCTAGCCTGCGGCTGCAACGGTTCAGGTAAAAGATACGGAATCCAAAGGCTGGTATCAATACACTTAGGCACGTCGCCCTTCGCCCTCTCTCAGTTGTCGAATCAGTTCCACAGAGCTGGGTTGAACGCCTGTTTGACTTTCCACCTCAGCGCTGCGAGCGACAATACGCTGATGGGCCGCTAATGCTTGCCGCCGCTGTACTTCACGGGTAACTGCCTCAATCACCAATTCATTAAACGATTCGCGGTTTTCTTGAAACCGTTTGATCTGCTCAAGAAGATCTGTCGGCAGCCGTACCGTTACCGCCTGACGTTCCATGGCCCTGCTCCTTTGGCATCGCTGCATGATGTCACTCAGTGTAACCACGAATTCATACAAGATGTGTAGACGGGGCTCCAGGGTGCCCCGGTAGCGATTACAACAAAAGATCGGTTTTGCTGTGTGAGGGTCGTTGCTGTGAAGAAGCTGTTGCCGTCTGGTTTGGTCATTGGGGGATGTTTGCTTGGCCTGGCGGCCTGGATGCTGAGCGTGCCCGCGGCTCTGGCAGCTCCTTGCACTGTGAACTGCAAGTCGGGGCAGATTCAGTTTACGCCGGGCGATCGCATCACCATCCAGGTCGTCAACGTGGGCAGCCGCCCCCTCAGCCTAGAGCAGCCGCCCCTGCTTGGCCCCCGCCTGCTCTACACCGGCAGCACCATCGAAACCCACGTGGGCTGGACGGCGCAGCCTCATCCATCGGTATTTTTCTGGTCGCAGGAGCGGCTGCCCGTGCGGGCAAGGCTAAACCGCCCCGGCCCCAACACGCTGCGGGTAGAAGTCTACGATGCACCCGCCGAACCGAGCGATCGCAGCATCACCATCGAGGCCGATGGCCGCGTCACAGTGAAGTAATGGATGTCCTAAACGTTTGCCGATACAAACGTTTGAGACATCTAGCTCCAGCCTGCCAGCACCAGCTTGCCGATCGTCCGCCCCGACTCAACCTGAGCGTGGGCCTGGCGCAGGTTGGCGGCGTTGATGGGTGAGAGCGTTTGCCCCAGAGTAGAGCGCAGCTTGCCCGCATCCACCAGGGCCGCTACCTCATCTAGCAAATGGCCCTGGTCGGCCATATCGGCAGTTTGGTACATCGAGCGGGTGAACATAAATTCCCAGGCGAAGGTGGCGCTTTTGTTCTTGAGCAAATTCAGGTCGAGCGGGTCGCGGTTGCCGACGATGCCGACAATTTTGCCCTGGGGACGAATCAGCTCGGCCATCACGCCCCAGTAGTCGTCGGTGTTGTTGAAATTGGCAATAAAATCAACCTCGCGGTGGCCAAGCTGGGCCATTTCTTCGATCAGGGCGTCGCTGTAGTCAACGGTGTGGTCGGCCCCCATCTGGGTGGCCCAGGCCTGGGACTGAGGCCGCGATGCGGTGGCGATCGCAACCAGTCCAGCCAATTTGGCCAGCTGAATTGCGATCGACCCTACTCCGCCAGCCCCGCCAATAATCAGAATCGAATCGCCCCGATTGCCCCCGGCCCGGTTAATACCCAGTCGGGTAAATAGAGCCTCCCAAGCGGTGATTGTGGTCAGGGGCAGGGCGGCGGCTTCAGCAAAGGAGAGGGTTTCGGGCTTGTGGCCCACAATTCGCTCATCCACCAGCTGAAACTCGGCATTGGAGCCGGGGCGGGTCATATCGCCTGCGTAGTAGACCGCATCCCCCGGCTGAAACCGCGTCACCCCGTCGCCCACGCTTTCGACCACGCCAGCGGCATCGTAGCCCAGCACTTTGGGGGTGTCTTCGACTTTATCTTTGGGGGCACGCACTTTGGTATCGACCGGGTTCACCGAGACGGCTTCGACCCGCACCATCAGATCTCGACCCGTGGGGCTGGGCTTGGGCAAGCGAGCGTCAAAGAGGGATTCTGGGTCGCTAATGGGCAAATAGTGGGTGAGGGCAACAGCTTTCATAGGCAATCTTCAGATCAATGGAGCAACCGCAAAAGCAACCAAGACATCGGCTGATGCCCTGACCAAATCTGAGTATCTGCAAAACTACGGCAGAGACAGATGCGGCTATTGGTTATTAACTACCAAATAGCTCTCTGGTTATCATAGCGAGGCCAAAGACCCCAACCGCCAGAATAAACGCGTAGGCCAATCCTTTAGCCGTACCAAGGTTGAGCGACAGGGCACCAAGGGCAACGTTTCCGCCCACCAAACCAACGATGGAGGTAACTACCAAGAGTAGACCCACCAACAGTTCCGAATTATCTATCGGTATTTGCATCCTCTTCGCCTCTGGTAGAGAAGTCTGGCTGAATTACCAGACCACAAACGATAGCCAAAAGCTGAGACTAAATTTTTGCGAATCTTCTTGAGGGCTGCACACGGGTCGAGCGCTGGCAAACAGGGCGCTGACAGTCTCACAATAGCAGGTTATGAATCAGAGCTAATTCCGGTTTCAGGAGAAAATCAGCGTTTCACGCAGCAATCTCCCTAGGAAGTGCCGATACAGTCTCCTTATTCTCGCGTTTTGTACCAAATCTGAAACGCATAACTCAGATTCTAAACAGGTGGCTTGCGCAGGGGCAAACGGTGTTTGCCCAGTCCAATGGGGGTAGCCGAGACGGATGCAGTATTAGCTAACCTAAAGCCCAGCGAACCACTCGTAGCCTCGGTCTTCCCAGTAGCCCAGGCGGGGCGTCAGCTCATTCATAAAGGTAATTTGGGTCACCCACTTGCTCTGCTTGTAGCCCAGCTTAATCGGCGAGGCCAGCCGCAGGGGGGCACCGTTATCCACCGAGAGGGGCTGACCGTTTTTTTGGTAGACCATCAGGGTTTGAGGATGCAGCGACGAGGCCAAGTCCCAGCTTTCGTAGTAGCCGTCGGCGGAGGTAAAGAAAACGTAGCGGGCCTCCGGTTTGGGCTGCACCAGCTGGGCCAGGGTTTGCAGCTGCACGCCGCCCCACTGCACGATCGCCGCCCAGCCCTCCACGCAGACGTGACGAATCACCATATCCTTGCGCGGCAGAGACTGCAAGTCGGCCAACGAAAACTGCATCGGCTGGTTGACCTCGCCATCGACCACCAGGCGAAACTGCTCGGGGACGAGCTGAGGCGTTTCGTCGAAGGTATTGATCAGCAGCTGGTCGGGCTGAATGGCGCTGATCGGAAACTCAGGCACCGGACTCTGCGACAGCAGCAGCTGCTCGATCGCCTGGTTCAGGGGCTCGGTGAGCTGACCTACCCAGCGCGACCCCAGGCTGGTGCCGCAGCCGTTGAGCAGCAGGCCAGCCCCCGACAGGCCAGCTCCAATCAGCAGGCGGCGGCGCGAGATCGATGGCGGAAGAATGAGGCCCATAGGAAAGCTTTTAGGGTAATAGCTAAACGAACATTGACTTGATCAGGCGCAGGTTGCCGACCTTGAGCGCCAGCAGCGAGTGAATTAGGGTGAAGGCCAGCACAATGGGCACGGTCAAAAAGTGGACGGTGCGCAGGGTTTGCCAGTCGCCAAACAAGGCCGCCAGCCAGTGGAGCTGAGCCGGTTTGTACATGGCCAGGCCGCTGGCGATCGCCAGCAGCAGCACGGGCACAATGGCGGTGTACACCAGCCGATGCTTGGCAAAGTTTTTGCGCTTTTCGTTTTGGCTGGCGCGCAGGGCTTTGAGGTCGCCGCTGCTAGCAAAGCGGTGCTGCCAGCGCCGGGTGACAAAAACAAAAACGCCGTAGGCCAGCAGGTTGAGCGAGTACACCCACATGGTGGCAAAGTGCCAGGCCCGCCCCCCGGCCAGCCAGCCGCCCAGCAGCACCAGCTCCGGGAAATCCCACCCGGCCCGACCACCAAACACGGGGTTGGCGTTGTAGATTTGCAGGCCGCTGGCCATCATGAGCAGCAGGGCGATGATGTTGACCCAGTGAAAGGTTTTGGCCAGCAGGGCCTGGCTGGGGAGTTTGGCTTTTCGTTTTGCTGGAGTTGCCGTCATGGAAATTACCTGGGGTGAGGCATTGGGAAGCAGGGTTGGGGAGGGGTTGAGTCTTAAATATTGAGCAGTTGGTGTGGTGGAAGTTTGAGTTCAAAATTCAAAGTTCAAAATTAAGCACCCAAATTTTCTAAAGGGGCAGGGTAGGGAAGATCGGGGCCAGCCAGAGCTGAATTTTGATGTCCCAGCCGAGCAGAATGGCGATCGCGGTGCCCACCACCAGCCCGCCGCCCAGGCGCTGGAGCCGGGCGCTGTGGCAGCGCAGCCCCAGCAATCGCTGGCTGATAGACCGTCCGCCGTAGGCGATCGCAAGCAGAGGCAGGGCGGCCCCCAGTCCATAGGCTACCAATAGCCCAAAGGCACCGGCCACCTGACGCTCGACCGCCGCCAGCACCAGAATGCTGCCCAGCACCGGCCCGGCGCAGGGGGTCCAGAGCAGGCCGAGCTGGGTGCCGAGCCAAAATTCGCCCTGTAGACCCAGGCGAGGAGGTTCTTTCAAGGCTTGGCCCAGGGGCAGGTAGCTGAGGGCGCGGTGGCTGAGGGTGGGAAACAGAGCGGCGATGCCCAGGCCGAGCAGAATGGCGATCGCGCCATAGCGCAGCCCATTAGCCAAACCCGTAAACCAGCTGGCGGTGAGGCCCAGCAGGCTGCCCGCCGCCGCAAAGCCCCCGGCTAGCCCCGCCACCAGCGCCACCGGGCCAAGACGGTGCGATTGCAGCGATCGCCCCACCACAATTGGCAGCACCGGCAAAATGCAGGGCGACAGCACGGTCAACAGCCCGCCCAGCCACGCCAATCCCAGCGATGCCCCTGCCGCCATAGCCTTTACCCCAGCAGCGTACGAATGGTTTGCTCGGTGGTGTCGTAGGCCCCTTCGCCGATGTGGTCGTAGCGCAAAAACCCGTCGCGATCGGCCAGAAACAGGTGGGGCCAGTAGCGGTTGCTGTAGGCCCGCCAGGTCTGAAAGTCGTTGTCTAAAGGCACCGGGTAGGTGATGTTGTACTGCTCAAGCGCCCGACGGATGTTGTTGACATCGCGCTCGTAGGCAAACTCTGGAGTGTGGACGCCAATGATTCTCAAGCCCTGGTCGGCGTAGCGCTGGTGCCAGCCCACCAGCGAGGGCAAAGTGCGCTGGCAGTTGATGCAGCCAAAGGTCCAGAACTGGAGCAAGACCACATTGCCCCTGAGGCTGGCCAGGGTCAGCGGGTCGGAGTTGAGCCACTGACTGATGCCGCGCAGTTCTGGCATGGGGTCGCCGCTGGGGGTCGTGGCAGCGGTATCGGTCTCAGCACCAGCGCCGGGGCTGCTGGGTACAGATGATTGGCGACCCAAACCAACGGCGATCGCGGCCCCAGCCCCAGCCACACCTAACCCGGTGTAGAGAAGCCGCCGTCTTTGCCATAGGGGTTTATCCATGGTCTTGTGTCCAAATGCTGCGTCGGTCTTCAGAGCGTGGGTGAGTTCTGGTAGATGGTGTGATGATCGCGATCGCGCCCGATCCAGCGGTGGAGTCGTCAGGATTTGGCCCGGCACCAAATCCTGACTGGGTGGCTAGTTTGCCCCCTCTTCTTCCATGGCGTCGCCCTCTTCCTTCATGGCGTCACCTTCTTCCATGGCGTCACCCTCTTCCTTCATGGCGTCGCCTTCTTCCATGGCGCCGCCCTCTTCCATCGCATCACCCTCCATCGCGCCACCCTCTTCCATCGCATCGCCAGCGGGGGCTGTTTCAGTGGTGCCGGTAGATCCGCCACAGGCGGCCAGGGCAGTGGTCAACGTCAAACTGGCCGCTAAAACTAAAAATTTCCATTTCATTGTCGCTATCTATCCTCAATAGTTGTTTGAGATTGATCCTGGCCTTCGGCAAGACCAGGGCCTGACGGCTCGCTTTTCAAGACGTTGGGTAGAGCATGTCAGACAAAGCTGAAATTTTCCTGAGATAGCGCCCAAAGCAGCGTAAGTAATCGGAGCGCTGCCAGCGTGACAGGGTTAGGCGAGGGAACAGAGCTGCCGTCGCAATTAGCCCTAATTTCAGCCTTTTGAAGTCAGTCTTTTGAAGGATGGGAACATTAGCACCAGGCTGGCAGTCTTGTAATTAAAAGAACAAACCCAGTGATCAGGTTTTCGGTGCATTTACCCGTCTGCCCCGATCAGGCCCTAGCCTTGTCCTAGGGGTTAACCGTCTGCAGTGCCTCTTTCTGCTAAGCCTGCATAAAATCTCGACAAATTTGGTTGTTCTTCAACATCACTGCCTCCGGCCTGGCTCTTTGACTTGTTCTGGAGCCAATTTTCTGCGATTGGCAATATTTTTTCGCCTTCGCATTAAAACTACCCTTTTAAGGAACCCGTTTATGATGAGCACCGTATTGAACCGATCTGCTAAAACCGCAACTTTGGCAACCCTAGGGGCTGTGGCAGGAGCTACGCTAGCTCTACCCGCGATCGCACAAACCACCGAATTTGAAGACGTTGGCAACAGCTACTGGGCTCGCCCCTTCATTGAGAGCCTGGCCGAAGACGAGATTATCGCTGGCTTCCCCGATGGCACCTTTCGGCCCGACCAGCCGGTAACCCGGGCTCAGTTTGCCGCCATTGTGCGCAACGCTTTTAAGCAGCCCCTCGATCGCACCGCGCCCCGCTTTAGCGACGTGCCCAGCAGCTACTGGGCCAGCGCCGCGATCGCCGATGCCTACAGCCAGGGCTTTCTCTCTGGCTACCCCAACGGCGCGTTTCAGCCCGAAACCCAGATTCCTCGGGTACAGGTGCTGGTAGCGCTAGCCAACGGCCTCGACTACAGCGCCAGCGGCTCGGTGAATGAGGTCCTGAATACCTACCGCGATGCGGGCCAAATTCCTGAGTATGGCCGGGCCCCTGTCGCCGCCGCCACCCAAAACCGTTTGGTGGTCAACTACCCCAACGTCGATGTGCTAGGCCCCCAGCGCACCGCTACCCGCGCTGATGTCGCCGCCTTTATTTACCAGGCTCTGGTGGCCCAGGGCCGCATGCCTGCCCTACAGGCTGGGTTGAGCGCCAGCAACTATATCGTGGGCTATACCCCCGGCACTAACACCGGCAACAATACCGGCAACAATACCGGCACTAACACTAGTTCGCCCCGCCTGGTGCCCAACGGCACTGAGCTAGATGTGCGCTACCCCAATGCTGATGTGGATATTGTGGTCGCCCCCGGCCAGTCGGTCGCCACCAACCTGGAGATTGCCCAGCCCATTCGCAATAGCCAAAACCAGGTGCTGATTCCGGCGGGCAGCAGCGTTCAGGGGCGGATTGTGCCCGTCGAAATTCGCGGGGCCAATGTGACGGCAGCCAAGTTTGTGGCCGACACCCTCACCGTCAACGGGCGCACCTACAATATCAACGCCGAGTCGAGCGCGATCGCCGCGACCACTAGCGTCAACAACACCACCCTGCAAGGGGCGCTGATTACGGGGGCAGCCGAGTCGATTTTGGCCACTATTACCGGCAACAGAAACCTGGGCAGCGTGATTGGCACTGTTATTACTGGGGAAAATCAGCCCACCTCGAACAGCGCGGTTGTAGTGATTCGTCCCAGCGATCTCGACTTGACCCTGCGCTCTGACCTCACGGTTGATGCGATCGCCAACAACTAATACGGCATCCTGATTGCCCACGCCGATCGATAAGGGCAAGCGGCCGCTTGCCCCTGCAGGATACCTGTTTGGATTCGGGGTTCTCGTTGGCGAGAATCCCGTTTTTTTGGCTTAAACCTGCCGAAATTCATTACCGCCTGGCTTTCTCCAGGTAGTCGAGCCGCAGCTGGTGGTCGGGGCTGAGCAGACGGCGGTAGGCCAGCAGCACCACGCCAAAAATCCCCAGGGCGGCCCCGGCGGCAATCATAAACAAAATCACAATCTGGTAGCGCACGGCGTCGATGGGGTCGGCCCCGGCCAAAATTTGCCCGGTCATCATGCCCGGCAGGCTGACCAGCCCCATCACCATCATTGAGTTAATGGTGGGAATCATGCCGACGCGAATGGCGTTGCGCACCTGGGCGTGGGCCGCCTCCCAGCGAGTCGCCCCCAGCGCCAGCAGGGTTTCGACCTGGTCGCGCTGGGCAACTAGCCCTTCCACAAAGCGATCGAGCCCCAGGGAAATGCCGTTGAGGGTGTTGCCCAGCACCATGCCCAGCATCGGAATCAGGTACTGCGGGTCGTACCAGGGCTGCACCCGAATAATGCCAACCATCGCAAAGCCCGTGACCAGGGCGAAGGCCGTCAGCACAGACAGCAGGCTGTGCCAGTAGATGCCCGCAAAGCGGCGCTGGGTGCGGTTGACCGCAGACACTCCGGCGATCGCGGTCATCATCAGCGCGATCGCCAGAATAATCAGAGCGTTGTCTTGCGTAAACAGCCACTCCAGCACAAAGCCAATCAGCATTAGCTGCACCACCATGCGCAGGGCGGCAATCAGCAGCGATTTGCCCAGGCCCAGCTGCAGCACGGCCGATAGCGCCACATTCACCAAAATCAGCAGCGCCGCCAGGGCTAGCTGCCCATAGCCAATGACAATGTAGTTGCTCTCCATCAGACAAATTCCCCCAGGTTGAGCTGGCGATGGGTGAAGCGGTGGATTTGCTCAGTGTCGTGGCTGGTTAGCACACAGGCCCGGTGGGGGTGCCGGAGCCAGTCGAGCAGCAGGGCTTCGACTCGGGCTGTGGTGGCGGCATCGAGAGAGGCGGTCGGTTCATCGAGCAAGAGTACCTGCGGGTTGAGCTGCAAGGCCCGCAGCAGCGCCAAAATTTGGGCCTCACCGCCCGACAGCCGCGCACCCTGCAAATGCAAGAACTCCGGCCATCGACCCAGCTGATCTAGCCAGGTGTGAATGATCGTGGGATCAAACTGGCGCTGACTGTAAACCCCCAGCTCAAACACCTGCATGAGGTTGTCTTGCACGGTGCCCTCAAGGGCGTTTCCCGCAGCATTCTCAATGGAAACCGCCCGCTGGGGCACGTACATCACCCGACTGCGGTAGGCGGGTAACCCCCACTCGCTCGGGGTTTTGCCCTCAAACTTCACCATTCCCTGCTGAACGGGGTCGAGCATGACCAGGTTGCGCATGAGCAGCGTTTTGCCCGCGCCCGAGGGAGCTACCAGGCCCAGGCAGTCGCCCGAAAATAGATCAAAGCTCACCCCGCGCCAGAGCCAGCGATCGCCCAGCTGACAGCCCAGATTCTCAACAGACAGCAGAGTTTGACCAGCCCCTGGATCACCCATTTCTGCCATGCGGGAATGTTTACCGGACGAATCTCTACAATACACAGCAGTGTCGTCTCAGAGGCAAAGCTGTGGAACCTAGCCAAAACCAGCGACAGGCCACCATCGTCGGATTTTCGGCGGTGCTGATGTGGGCCACCCTGGCCCTGCTAACCGATCTCAGCGGCACGGTGCCGCCGTTTCAGCTTACGGCGATGGCCTTTACGATCGCCTTTGGCATCGGCATAGCAGCATGGCTGCGAGCGGGGGGTAACGTGCTGCGACACCTGAGGCTGCCCTGGCAAGTTTGGGCGATCGGCATTGTGGGCCTATTTGGCTACCACTTCTTCTACTTCATGGCCCTGCGCCACGCCCCGGCGGTGGAGGCGAGCTTGATTGCCTACCTGTGGCCGCTGCTGATCGTGTTTCTTTCGGCCCTGCTGCCGGGGGAGCGGCTGCGGTGGTTTCACGGGGCGGGGGCGATCGCGGGCTTTCTGGGCGCGGGCCTACTCGTCACCCGAGGCCAGGGGTTTAGCTTTGAGGTCCAGTACACCACCGGGTACCTGGCAGCGCTGGTCTGCGCCCTCACCTGGTCGGGCTATTCGATTCTCTCGCGACGGTTTGGCGCAATTCCCACCAGTGCGGTGGGGGGCTTTTGCGGCGCGACAGCGGTGCTGGCCTGGGTCTGTCACGCTCTGTTTGAAACGACGGTAGTGCCATCCGGGTGGGAATGGATCGCCATTCTGGGGCTGGGCCTGGGGCCGGTCGGACTCGCTTTCTTCACCTGGGATTACGGCGTCAAGCAGGGCAATATTCGCGTGCTGGGGGCGCTCTCCTACGCAGCCCCGCTGCTCTCGACCCTGCTGCTGATTGTTTCTGGACGGGCAGAGGCCACCTGGTCGGTGGGGCTGGCCTGCGGGTTAATTGTCGGCGGAGCGGTGTTGGCCACGCTCGATTTCTTTCGGCCTGGAGCCGTCAAAAATTCAGGCTGAAACAATCAGCGGCGATCGCCCCACCAGCCCCAGGCGACCGCCACCGCCAGCAGTAAAGGCGTCAGCCAGTCACCCCAGCGCACGTAGGGAGTGAGGGTCTGGCGGCGTTCCAGTTCGGCCCGGTGAATCAGGTAAGTCTGCGGCTCCCCCAGCCAGAGGGTACGACCGTGGTTATCGACCAGGCCCGAGAGGCCGGTATTAGTGACCCGCAGCGCCCAGCGATCGCTCTCCACCGCCCGCAGCACGTCAAACCCGTGGTGCTGCACCATCATCCATACCGGGTAGGGGTCGTTGTTTGAAGCGGTAACGATAAATTCGCCCCCCGCCTGGGTCTGACGGCGAAACAGGCGGCTGTAGGCCGACTCGTAGCAAATTCCCACCGTGGCCGTACCCACCGAAGTCTCAAAGTGCTGCCCGGGCCGACCCGGCACCAGGTAGCTATCCAGCGGCGAGAGGCGGCTGATCAGTCTGCCCAGCAGCGCCTCAAAGGGAATGTACTCGCCCAGAGGCACCAGCTGCACCTTGTTATAGCGCCCGTGGTACTGGCCATCGGTCCGCAGTTCCAGAATGCTCTGGGTGTACTGTGGCCGCCCCTCCCCCGGCACTGGCGCAAAGGTGCCCAGCCACAGCGGCACCCCCGCCTGGCTCACCGTTTGCAAAATAGCCGCAATCTGAGGCGAATTGAGGTTCCACAGCTGTGGCAGCGCCCCTTCTGGCGTCACCACCGCTTCCACTCCCTGCTCGACCAAGGCCCTGTAACCCTCGGTATAGCCCTCTAGCGCCCGACGCACACCCTGCGGCGTCAGCTTTTCGCGAGTCGGCACGTTGCCCTGCACCAGGCCCAGGGTTAGGGCTTGGCCATTGGTGATAGCTCCAGTGCGAGCGGTGAGGATAGCTCCGAGGGCGTGCCCTGCCAGGACCAGCGCTATGGCGGTGAGGGCCAGGGATCGGCGGGTGGATGGGTGGATGGGTGGATGAGGAAGGTGAGGGGGTGAGGGGAAGGTGGAGGCGGGGCGGCTTTCTACCGGGTGGGGGGTGAAGGCAACAGCCAGCAGACCGTTGGTGGCGACCAGAATAGCAGAAATAATTTGCGGCCCGGATAGGCGGGTGAGGTGAAGGATCCACAAATTGTTGGGGCTTTGGGTGAGGCTAAGGGGTGACCAGTCGAGGGGACTGTAGTTGCGCAGGGTCTCCAGCAGGCACCACAGCGCCGTGCCCGCCAGCACAATCCAGACCGTTCGACCTGGCCAGCGCCGGGTCAGCCACGCGATCGCCCCACCCCACACCGCAATGCAAACCGAGCCCCAGAGGACAATGAAGATCCAGGCTGAAAGAGCGATCGCCACGCTGCTCGGCCACGGTACCCCCATCCACATCAGCGGATGCAAGTGCGTAATCCAGGCCAGCGAAATGCCGTAGTACACCAGCCCCCACAGCAGCCCATAGACCGCCGCCAGCGCGATCGAGGATGTCGCCCGCACCACCCACCACAGCGGTACCAGCCCCACCCAGGCCAGCGGCCACAAACTCCACGGCGGCAGCGCTAAAACCATCAGCACCCCGCTGAGAGCGACCAAACTAGCCTGCCGCCAGCCCCAGCCGTAGATGAGTTTTCGTAACCAAGTCGCCGCTGCTTTCATGCCCAAATCTAGCTAAATCGCTCACCTTATCAGGGTAGTGCTTTGACAGTTTCCCAGCTCAGGTGGTGGGCAATGCCCACCCTACGGTGCTCTGTGTTAGCCCACCAGAGCCACCGACTAGCTAATTTGCAGGACAGAGGTTTAAACCGATGGCAGGTCAATCCTTTCCGTTGGGTCCAGGGTGGCGGCACAGCCCTGGTCGTAGGCCGAAGGACGCGCGGAGCGGGGGTCTGGGGGCAATCGAAACGCCCCCAGCGGTAGATCTGGCTTTGAAACCCATTGCTCCCCGCCAAAGTTAGCGGTGCATTGCTGCGCTAATGCACCCTACGGCCAAAAAATTGAGGAAGCGACGGCAAGTCACTTCCTCAATACGGTAATTGAAAAGCAAGAACCAATGGTCTGGAATCAGCCGGAGATTCTACTCAGCAGTCGCCAGCTCAGTGCTGCCCCGACGCCGACGGCTGGTTAGCGTATTGAACAGCATCTGACCAATCGCCTTGATCAAATTCCCCTCCAGCTCCTTGAACATCTCCATGTTCAAGCCAAAAGCATCGTTGGCCTCTTCCACAATGTTGGCCACCATGGCCTCATCCACCGGGGCCGCATCCATCGACTCGCGATACTTCGCCTTAAACGCCTTCTCATCCGAGATCTCAGGAAACTCATAAAACGCCGTTCCCTCACCCTCAGAGAGGTTCATCGCCCGCTGAGCAATCCCCTTGAGAATTTGGCCACCCGACAGGTCGCCAATGTAGCGCGTGTAAGAATGGCTCACTAGCAGCTCAGGCTGGGTGCTGGCCACCTCACGAATGCGATCTACATAGCGCTGACCACCAGGCGTCATCGAAATTTCATTCGCCCAGTTGGGGCCATAGTAGTAGGCCAGGTCAGACTCCAAAGAGGCCTTGCGGTGCAGCTCAGGAAAGTAAATTTTGGAGACAACGGGATGATCTTTGTGGCGCTCCAGCTCTTCTTCCATAGCCGCGTAGGCGTAGTAAAAATTGGCCACCAGCTTGCGGTAGGAGTTCTTCTCAACCACGCCCCGCAAAAAGCAGCGCACAAAGCCCATATTTTCGGCCATGGTGTGGGCCTTCTTGGTGCCTTCACGCAGCTCAGTGGATAGGTTACTGCTCATGCTGACTGTCTCGCTCTAGGGTGAATTAAAAGGTGTGGTTTAAACGGAGTTTCGAGTTGCCAATACCTGCCCCGACCGGCTTAGCGCCAAAAATGAGAGCGCCTTAACTTGCCATTACAACGGGCACATTTGTTTAAGTTAGACCGATTTGATCACTGTTTCCATTACGATTTTTTACAGGCCGTTACCGAAACCCTGCTTTTCTAAGGAAACAATTTGACCGCCACAAGGTTTGGGGGCTGTCATCAGCTTTCGGTTAACCGATTGAGCCTGGCGAATTTCAGCCCCTGGCCTGTTGACGGATGAGGAATAGCAAAGCGATCGCGCTAGTCTTGAAGCCAAAACCAGCGACGCGCCCTAGGCCGCCATTCTGGTGAGCAGCACCGGGCAGGGGGCATACACCCGCACAAAGTCGGTCAGCGACTCGCCCAGCACCTTATCCAAGTCGGGCAGGCCTTTGGCAATCGTGGGACGGCGATCGGGCGATCCCAGGATGATCAAATCCATATTGCGCTCTTCGGCCAGCTGGCAAATGCGGCGACCGGGCTTGCCCTCGGGGGCGGCGAGCTTGTAGTCAATGCCATACCGCTTCACCTCAGCCAGGGCATCGGTCAAGATGGGGTCTTTGCTAGGGTCAGCGCTAGCGACATCAAAGGGCTTGGTCTTGAGGCTCGATACAGTGTGCACCAGCGTGATCTCGCCGCCCTTGACATCGCGCAGCAGCGAAACGGCTATGTTCAAACCTTCCTTGGCCGAGTCCGACTTATCCATCGCTACCATCACCCGCTTGATCGGGCGAATGCTGTAGAGATCGTCTTTGACCAGCAGCATAGGCCGCGACGACAGCTGGAACACATACTGGCTGACCGAATTTTCGAGAATCGCCTTCAGCCCCTGCAGCCCCCGCGACCCCATAACAATCAGGTCGGCATCGACTTCCTCAGCCACCCGAATCACCACATCTTTGGGGTCGCCCTCCCGCAGCACCGCATTGACTCGGCTGGGGTCGAGGTTGAGATTGGTGATGGCTGTAGCCAGGGTGCGCCCCCCCGCTTCCCAGCGCTCGGCCATAGTTTCGGCAGACACCTGAGAGGGCACGACGTGCAGCACCGTGATCGAGGCCCGCTGCACCAGGGGAATATCCATCAGCGCCTTCATCATGGCTTCGGTATTGCCAGTGCCAGAATCGGCTAAAAGAATTTTTTCTATCATGATGTCCTCGTAGGGTTGCGCTCGACGGCAAGGGTCTGTACGGGCATCGCCAGGCCATGCCTCGTATCACCCGTTTAAGACCATCGCATCAACGGGATGTAAAAGTGAGTTAATGTGTTCTCAATCATCATAGGCACTGGTTTTGAGCCTATTTTGGCGCGATTCATAATTTGTAGTAGAGTTTGCCCAACCGTCGGGGCGATGCGTGGAAAGCTTTGATCAACCCCTTTCACTGGTATGAGCACCGGGTCGTGGTGCAGCCTCACCACACCGATTACGCCGGCATTGTCTGGCACGGCACCTACATCGCCTGGATGGAAGAAGCGCGGGTTAACTACCTCAGCAACTGCGGGCTGACCTTTGCCGACTGGATCAGGGCTGGTGTTGATCTACCGGTAGTGGATTTGGGGCTGAAGTACCGGCGATCGCTCACCCTGGGCGACACAGCGCTGGTCAAAGCTCGCCTCGGGCCTACCAAAGGGGTGCGCTTCGTGTGGCACTACGACATTCAAAACGCTGATACCCAGGAAACCTGTATCGAGGGCAGCGTAACGCTGGCTCCGGTCGATGTGAAAACCCGGCGGGTGCTGCGCCGCCTGCCCGACTACCTGCAAGCGGCATTAGAAACCGTGCTCTGAGGCGGTAATTCCCCCTGCGCTAACCGAATCCTGGCCTCCAACCTTGGTCTCAAAACTTGGCCTAAAACTTTGTAGGATGAGCAAAGCGTGCCCACTGCGCTCTAGCTGAACGGGCGCGGTCTAGCCCCCTTGCCCATTCTACGGTTGCCCCAACTATGCTCTTCACCCTCACCCAAGCCCTCGCTGTAGTGTGCACGCTGGTCATCATGGTCGCTGGCTGGTGCGGCTCTGCCCCCGCCGCCTACGCCCAGGAAAACACCGTTGACTACACCCTCACCGACCTCAGCTTTCGCGACTTTTCGGGTAAGCAGCTCTCGGGCACCTCCTTTGCTGCCGCCGAAATGCGAGAGGCCAACTTTAGAAAGGCCAACCTGAGCAAAACTATTTTGACTAAGGCCTCGTTTTTGCGGGCCAATCTGTCGTTTGCCGACCTGTCGGGCACCTTCGCCGATCGCGTCATTTTCGACGGTGCTGATCTATCCAACGCCATCTTTACCGACGCCCTGCTCACCAGCAGCAGCTTTGGCGACGCCAACATCACCGGGGCCGATTTCTCCGGGGCAATTATCGATCGCTTTCAGGTCGCCCAGATGTGCAAGTACGCCGACGGGGTGAATGAAGTCACCGGGGTCGCGACACGGGATAGCCTCGGGTGCCGATAGATGGGTGGATGGGTGGATGGGTAGATGGGTGGATGGGTAAGGACAAACAACCGTTTGCCCTGCGGGGTCTACTATAACTGCAACTGCTTAAACACCTGTGCGCCGTCGGTCCTCTAGTGGGGAACCCTGAACAAGACTGACGCTGGCCGCCCTAGGGCCAAGGTGAGATGGCGTAAAATGGAATTGTTCCGTCGTCAGGTTTGGATTAATTTTCTAGGCCTGCTGCCTGGCAGTCTGGTTACTGTTCTAGCCATTGCCGTTGCCTTCCTGCGGTTTTATGACCAACAAGACTTCCAATTCCTCAGCGCCGTCGCCCAGCCCCAGCTCTGGAGCAACCGACTCACTGTGGCAGCCCTCCTGGCTGCACTGGCTAATTTCGGCGTTGAGTGGAACCGTCGAAATCGAGAAGGAGACCGCGAGGCTGAAGCACGAGACCGCGCAGCTGAGGCTGCAAAACGCGAAGCTGAGAGAGCAGAACGCGAAGCTGAGAGAGCAGAACGCGAGGCTCGACGCGAGAGAGAGGACGCTCGCAGAGATCGACAGGAAACTCGACGCGATCGACAGGAAATACGCTATCGAAAAGCCCAGCTCCACTACCAAATCGACCCCAGCGAACCCCAGCGTCGAGAGCTAGAAGCCGTGCTAGCGGCCCTGGAAGAATACGAGCAAACCTTGGATGAGGTCATCAGTTTCTAACCCGGCCCCAGCATAGAGATAGCTAGATTCGCCAGGCATCCTATTGGTTATGCTGGCACAGCCTCTACCCCTGCTGAGTCAAAATGCTTTTGCAGGGTAGCTTTAGGCAGCGGCCCCAGCAGGTGATCCCACGGCAGCGGCTGGTTCAAATCCCAGTCTGCGTGGACGTAGTAGTCTAGCGGTGGAATTTGCCCCTGAAAGTCTTTGAAGGCGCGGCGGTAGCTGCCCAAGCTATCGCCGTAGTGGCGCACCCGTTCGAGTACGGGGGCCAGGCGGCGATCGCCCCGCGAGATCAGCGCCTGAATCACCGACCAGTTGTAGCTCTCGGGCCGAAAGTCGATGCCCTTGGAGCGCAGGTGCTTTTGCAGGTATTTGAGCCGCTTCTCGGCCTCTTTGTTGACGCCGTACCACTGAAAAGGGGTGTGGGCCTTGGGCACAAAGGTGCTGCACCCAAAGGTGAGGCGCAGCCCCGGAGCGGCCTTTTTGAGCCGCAGCATCAGGGCTACGGTTTGCTCTAGGTCGGCCATGGTTTCGCCCGGCACCCCCGCCATACCGTAGAGCTTCATAGCGCTGAGGCCGCCCGCTTTGGCGTTGACGGCGGCCCGCTCAATGTCGTCGGTTTCGAGCTTTTTGTTGACGATCTGGCGCACCCGCTCCGAGCCGCTCTCGATCGCGATCGTAATCGAGCGGCTGTCATGGCGGGTCAGGGTTTCGGCTAGCTTCGGGGTGACGGTGTTGGTGCGCACCGAAGAAAGACTGACGCGCACATCGTCAAACTGGGGCTGATTTAAATAGTCAAGCAGCCTGTCAAATTCGGGGTGCTGAGTCACAGACGCCCCCAGCAAGCCCAGTCGGCTGGTAACGGCAAGCCCCCGTTCAATCGCGGGGATGAGGGATGCGTCCAGACTGGCGGGGCGAAACGGCAGGGTCAGGTAGCTGGCTAGACAAAAGCGGCACATTTCTGGGCAGCTGCGCACCACCTCCACCATAAAGATATTTTCCCAGGCGGCACGGGGAGTGACGACGGTGGAGGCCGAGAGCACGTTGCCCCGGTAGGTCTGCTTTTGCACGGTGGCGGGCATATCGGCATCTATCGGGGCGATCGCCCGCACTCCCCCAGTCGACCCCTCGTAGGTAACGCCATACAACGACGGCACATACACCCCAGGCACCGCCGCTAGACGACGCAGGGTTTCTGTACGGCTGGCCGATTTGAGATCCACCAGTGCGTCAAAAAAATCGTCGAGCAGGGTCTCGCCATCCCCCAGCAAAATGACGTCAAAAAAGTCGGCAAAGGGCTCGGGGTTGGCGGTCAGCACCGGGCCACCGCCAAAGACCAGGGGATGGTCGTCGGTGCGATCGCTGGCAAAAAGCGGAATACCGAGGTTTTCGAGCTGGGTGAGCAAGTTGGCGTAGTCGAGCTCCCAGGACAGCGAAAAGCCCAGCACGTCAATGGTGGCTGGCAGCGGCTCGTGGCCATCGGTAAACAGGCGGCTGACGCTGATATCGGCCCGGCGGGCTAGAGTGGCCCACACCACCTGGTAGCCCAGGCTGGTAATGCCCACGGTGTATTCGTTGGGGAAGGCGAACACCACCGCCAGCGCATCGTCTTGAGGAACGGCGGGTTCAAACAGCAGGATTTCGTCGTGGAGGGGGAGGGGGGCCAAGGGGTAGCGCTAAAACGATGCAGCCTCTCCAGTGTAATCAGTGCCAGCGCAATCAGTAGCCGTGACCTTCAGCCTAGGGCAGAGGCGGCGGTAGCGCGACTCAAAGTTCTGACCCTAAGTTCTAGAATGATGGTCTGTGAAACTACGGGCTAGGCTAACAGGCTTTACAAAGACCAGGGGCTAGCCCACCTCAAACTCATTCAGTTTTCTGAACAGCGACATTTTTGCTCACATAAGTTGGGAAAATATCAGTTAATTTGCGCAGGAGGCCGAAGCTGGACCAGAGAATATGTCGTAAAAGCACGGTGTTGACCTGAAGAGCATAAACCTACGATTAAGACAACGCGATCTACCTAGCGACCTGCCTGTGATGACAACCCTTTAGATGCAACCGTAGTAATCCTGCGGATTCGGCCTATGACTTCCCCAACTCCTCCCATGCGCCCCACCTATATTCTTGCCGACGAGGCCACCGTACGGATTCCTCGCGACCCGTCTCTACTCGCTCAGGCCGAGCGCATTGCCCAGGGCTATCAACAGTGTCAGGCCGCAGAGGCCTCCCAGTGGCTCAAGCAGGGTCTGGCCCATCTGCGCAAGGGGCAGTATACTCCGGCCCTGGCCCTCCTGCAGCAGGCGCTGCAGAGCTACCGCAATTTGGGCGACAAAGCGCGTCAGGCCAAGGTATTGCTCACCCTGGCTCACCTCTACTACCGGGTGGCCGACTATCTGTGGGCCGCCGACTACGGTCGGCAGTGCCTGCGCGTGGCCCGCGAGCTGGGCGATGATGCCCTGATGCAGCAGACCCTGGGCCACCTGGGCAACAGCTATCGCCACCTGGGCAACCTGCAGCGGGCCTTAGAATACATGGGCCAAAGCCTGACCATGGCGAAAAAAACTGGCGATCGCCCCGGCGAAATGCGATCGCTCAACAATCTAGCGATGGTCTACCGCGCCAAAGGGCTCACCCGTCAGGCCGCCACCCTCTACGAGGCTAGCCTGATGATGGCCACCACCCTGGGCGACCACACCACCAAGCTGCAAATTCTGCAAAACCTGGGCAATACTTACCTCACCCTGCGCGAGTATGCCCAGGCGATCGACTGCTACGAACGCCTGCTAACCGTCAGCGAAAACGGCGAGGGCGCGATCGACAACCGCACCACCCGTCGCGTGCTCACCCAGCTCACTCTGGCCAGCATTGCCATGGGCGATCACAACCGGGCGATCGTGCATCTTCAGCACCACCTGTCGATCGCCTGCGCCCTGGGCGATACCAAGGGCGCGGCTAGTCTCATCGACGACCTTAAGCGCAGCTATGTAGCGCTAAGCGAAGCGCGGGTAGCGGTACTGCGGCCAGAGCTGCCCTCGATGTAGCGAAAAGTCGTCCAACACAACTTTGTATGGGCAAACAAAAAGGGGGACGCGGCTGCGTCCCCCTTGCTCATGGATGTCATTCGGGGATATGGCTTAATCAGAGCAGCGTCGGTTGGTTACGACGCTGCCCTTGCTGTCTACTGCCACTTAGAAGCCACTAGCTCAGCCAGGTCAACTACCCGCTGGCTATAGCCCCACTCGTTGTCGTACCAGGCCACCACTTTCACCATGTCGCCGCCCATCACCATGGTCAGGCTAGAGTCGACAATTGAAGACTCATCGGTCTTGCGGTAGTCAATAGAGACCAGGGGCAGGTCGCTGTAGGCCAAAATACCCTTCATCGCGCCCTCAGAGGCCGACTTCAGCACCTGATTGACCTGGTCTGCGATCGCGGGCTTCTCGACCTGAACTACCAGATCAACCACCGACACGTTGGGGGTGGGCACCCGCAGGGCAATCCCGTTCAGCTTGCCCTCCATTTCAGGAATGACCAGGGCCACAGCCTTAGCGGCACCAGTGGTGGTGGGCACAATGTTTAGCGCGGCTGCCCGAGCCCGGCGCAGGTCGCGATGGCTAGCATCGAGCAGACGCTGGTCGCCCGTGTAGCTGTGGGTGGTGGTCATGGTGCCTTTGATGATGCCAAAGTTGTCGTTGAGCACCTTGACGACCGGAGCCAAACAGTTGGTGGTACAGCTGGCGTTGCTCACCACGTTGTACTTGTCGTGGCTGTAGTCTTCGTGGTTGACGCCCATCACATAGGTGCCAATACCGCCGCCCTTGCCAGGAGCCGTAATCAACACCTTCTTGGCTCCAGCTTCGATGTGGCGAGAGGCACCCTCTTCGCTCACAAACACCCCGGTAGACTCGATCACCAGATCAATGTCCCAGGCTGCCCAGGGCAGGTTGTTGGGGTTGCGATCGGAGTAGCACTTAATCGTCTTACCATTGACGATCAGCGTGTCTTCTCCAGCGCTGATGTCAGCGTCGAGGCGACCCAGCATAGAGTCGTATTTCAGCAGGTGGGAGTTAGTCTTGGGATCAGACGTGTCGTTGATAGCCACCACCTCGAGCTGGCTGTTTTCGCGCGTCAACCAGCAGCGCAGAAAATTACGACCAATGCGGCCAAAACCATTAATTGCTACTCTAACCACTGCGTTTAACCCTCTGTTGTAGTCGACTAGGTATCTATTCTTAGACGACACCATAATATCGCAAAGCATGATCCACTTTATAGGGGCTAGCCATTGAACTGAATCTATTCATTATACAAAACAGCCCCAGAAACTCTATGGACAGGTGCTCATGCCCAGCAACAGCAGCCCTCGGGGATCAAGCCCAGAAAGTGGCATAAGCATTTCTACTCTGTTTATTTGGATTTCATAGAAAATTGATATGTAGTTCTTACAGTCTCTATATATATCTAGATTTCTCAGGGACGGCTGTCGTGCACTGTGTATAGATAAAAGCCCAGCCTGGGAATAGGTAGACCTCAGGCCTAGCAAGCACTGAGGCGCTACCCCTAGGGGCGATCGCATGTTCTCTCAGCGCCGCTGAGGCGTTTGGAGAAAGAGCTGCGGCCATCTGGGCAGGCTAATGCCGATGTTTAGGCCAATTCGGCAATTCTTGCTATGATTACGCCTGACACTTGGTGTGGTGTGGTGTTCTAAGGAGTGTAACGATGCCGATTTCCGTAGATTTTACCGGCAGGCCCTTTCATTTTATTGGGATAGGGGGCATTGGCATGTCGGCACTGGCCTACATCCTGACCAAGCGCAACCTGCCAGTATCGGGGTCTGACCTGCGCCTTAGCCACATTACCCGTCGTCTGCAAGAGGCCGGAGCCCACATTTTCTGGCAGCAAGAGGCCGCCAACCTGAGCTATTTTCTCAACGCCGATCGGCCAACGCTAGCGACCGCCGCCGAGTGGGCCAGCACCGGGCCTAGCCTCGTGGTAGAGCCCAAGCCTGCCGTCCTGGTTTCAGACGCCACCCCTCAAGTGGTTTGTTCCACCGCCATCGACGTCCGTAACCCCGAATACCAGGCGGCCCTGGAGCTGGGCTGCCCAATTCTGCACCGCTCCGATCTCCTGGCGGCGCTGATCCAAGAATATAACAGTATCGCGGTGGCCGGTACCCACGGTAAAACCACCACCAGCAGCATGATTGGCCACCTGCTGCTCACCGCCAATCTCGATCCCACCATCGTGGTCGGTGGCGAAGTGTCAAGCTGGGGCGGCAATGCTCGCCTGGGTCAGGGGCCGTACCTGGTGGCCGAGGCCGACGAATCGGACGGCACCCTGGCCAAGCTGTCGGCCAGCATCGGCGTGGTCACCAATATTGAGCTTGACCACACCGACCACTACACCGATTTAGAGCAGGTCGTTGCCACCTTCCAAACCTTTCAGCGCCAGTGCGGGCTGCTGGTCGCCAGCGCTGACTGCGCCGTGGTGCGCACCAGCCTCAAGCCAGACGTCACCTACAGCCTTGACCCCACCACTGGTGCGACCTACTACGTCACCGACGTTCAGTTTGGGGCCGATGGCACCTCTGCCCTGGTATGGGAAGAGGGGCAGCCCCTGGGCCTGCTGCACCTGCGAGTGCTGGGCTGCCACAACCTCAGCAACGCGCTGGCTGCGGTAGCAGTAGGGCGTCATCTGGGCGTGGCCTTTGGCGACATCGCCGATAGCCTCGAGAATTTTTGCGGAGCCCGCCGCCGCTTTGAGCACCGGGGCAGCTACAACGGCATTCAGTTTTTTGACGACTACGCCCACCACCCCAGCGAGATTCGGGCGACGCTGGCGGCGGCTCGCATCAAGGCCGATCAAACGCTGCCCGCAGCGCTAGACAGTCGCCACGGCCACGAGGGTCGCCGCGTGGTAGCGGTATTTCAGCCCCATCGCTTTAGCCGTACAGCCGCTTTGCTCAGCGACTTTACCGATGCCTTTAGCGACGCCGACCAGGTGATCATGGCCGACATCTACAGCGCGGGCGAGAGCAATACCTTTGGGGTTTCGGGGCGGCAGCTGGCCGATGCCGTTGCCCACTCGCACCCTCGCGTGATCTACGGCCACACTCTAGATGACATTCAGGCGGCCCTGGCCCACAGCCTGCGCCCAGGCGACCTGGTGCTATTTATGGGAGCCGGCAACCTCAACCAAATTATTCCTCAGGTGATGGCCTACTATGCTGAGGCAGAGGTACCATCGCTCCAGGAGGCCTGTTGAACGGCGGCCCCTACACATTTGGCCCTAAACATTTGGCCCTAAACATTTGGCTAGCATGGGGAACGACCGTTGAGCACTGGGGACATGAACCAAACCCTCGGGGTGGCACCAAACCTGGCCTGTCTGAAACCACAGGTGTCGCTACAGCCGCTGACCACCTTTCGGGTGGGAGGTCCGGCGGAGTGGCTGGCGATGCCGCGCCACCAGGGCGAATTTCAGCAGGTCTTAGACTGGGCGATCGCCGCCAGCATTCCCATTACCCCGCTGGGGGCAGGGTCGAATCTGCTGATCAGCGATCGCGGCATTGCGGGCCTGGTGCTCTGCACCCGCCGCTGGCGCAGCACCCAGTTTGACAACGCCGGGCGGGTCACTGTCGCCGCTGGCGAACCGCTGCCGACCCTGGCCTGGAAAGCGGCCAAGCACGGCTGTCGCGGTCTGGAGTGGGCGGTGGGCATTCCGGGTACCGTGGGGGGTGCGGTGGTGATGAATGCCGGAGCCCACGGCGGCTGCACCGCCGACGTGCTGACCTCGGCGACCGTGCTCGACTCGGCCAGCAGTATGCGATCGCTCACCCCCGCCGATCTGGGCTTTCGCTACCGCACCTCGGTGTTGCAGGGAGGGAATTGGGTCGTTCTAGAGGCCACGTTTCAGCTAGAGCCGGGTCACGACCCCGCTGTGGTAATGGCCGATACCCTGGCTGGGCTCAACCAGCGGCGGGCCACCCAGCCCTACGATCTGCCCAACTGCGGCAGCGTATTTCGCAACCCCTACCCCCATACCGCCGGATCTCTGATTGAGCAGAGCGGGCTGAAGGGCTACCGCATCGGCAACGCCCAGATATCCGAGCGCCACGCCAACTTTATCGTCAACCTGGGCGGAGCCAGCGCCGCCGACATTCAGCGCCTGATCCGTCACGTACAGACTGAAGTAGACGCTCGCTGGGCCGTGCGGCTACAGCCAGAGGTCAAGTTCATCGGCGAGTTCTCGATCGCGTAATCTCACAGTTCTCTACCCAGTTTATGGAGGTTTCTGTGGAAGACAACGTCAAAACCGTCCGCGTCGTGATTGGCTAAAAGCAGCCATTTAGGCGTTTTTACGGGCGTTGTCACCAAAGCGATCGATCGCCATCGCAGTAACTGTGGGGTCAGCCTCACCCACCACCGCCTGGGCAAACCGCTGCGCAACGGGCGGCAGGTAAACAAAGGGAGCGCTAAATCCGGCCATCAGGTGCAGCCCTTCGACTCCAGGGATGCTGCCCACCAGGGGCAGCCCGTCGCGGCTAAAGCTGACCCGGCAGTAGCGCCAGGTGCCGGGAACATCGGCCAGGGCCGGAATTTGGGCCGCGATCGCGGCTCGCAGCCTGCGCTCGCTCTCCACCGCGTCTAGTTTTGCCTCCAGGTCGGTGAGGGTGCGGCTAATCTGGCCCAGACGAAGGTGGCCATCCAAGAACTGAATCGCGCCGCTGTCGAGGATGGCAGGGGTTAGCTCGTGGCCCGGTTCATCCCACTGAGCATCGGTGTCGGGCTGGCTGGCCTTAGCCTCCATAGCAAAGCGCTCGGTCTGCGCAGGCATGATCAGCGCCCGCAGGGTGAGATCTAAGGGCGGCGTTTCGATCAGTTCGGCATAGGAATAGTAGAGCGGTACGGTGAGCTGAATCTGACGCAGTAGGGCGCGGCTAAAGGCCCCCGCCGCCACCAAAACATGCTTGGCCGGATACGCCTGCTCGGCGGTGAGAAGGCCCGTGACCCGGTCTTTGATGCGCACCAGATCGACGGCGGTGGCGACGATCTGGGTGCCGCCCAGTCGTCGAAAGGCCTGGTTGTAGGCATTAACCAGGGCCTGGGGGGAGACATGGCCGTGGCGAACGGTAAAGGCACCCGCGATCGCATCCTCATTCAGCAAGGGCTCTAGGGCTTTGGCCTCGGCGGCGGATATGAACTGCGGCGGCGTGGCGCATTTAGCGTAAGGTTCTGCGGCAGCGTCGGGATCCTCACCTGCGGCCAGGGTGAGCACCAGGTCTAGCTCGCGAAACTCGGTGTCGCCGTCCAGCTCGTCGCTCAGCTGGCGGTGCTTGGCAATGCCTTCGCGGCAAAGCTGCTGGGTGAGCGCCGTACTGCCCGACCAGTAGGGAATGCCGCCGTAGCTGTAGCGGGTGGCGTTGCCAGGTTCGAGGGTGCTATGGGTGCCTGAATCGAGCAGCAGCACCGAGAGCCCGCACCGGGCCAGCTCGTAGCTCATCGCGGCCCCTACCAGGCCGTTGCCGACCACAATCCAGTCAAAGGTTTGCATAAGAACGATAAAGGGTTAGGGTATCGGGTCTAGGGTTTAAGGAAAAAGCAGGTTCCTCGTCTGCAACCCTAAACCTTATACCGTGAACCTTACGCCTCACGCGTAGACCTGCCCCAAAATAATTCGCAGGCGATCGTAGTCATCTTTTAAGAAAATGCTCAGGGTGCGGCCTGCGGCTACCAGCCAGGGGCGATCGAGCTTGCGCAGTTGGTAGCCCTGGCGCAGCACCGCCGCTACCAGGCTATCCACCGGGGCGCTGCCCATGGCCAGCAGCGTTCTTAAAAAGTCGAGCTGTTCGGTAAACTCAATCACCGCCTCGGGGGTGCAGCGGTACACCGCCTGATGTACCTGGGGCGGGCGCGGCGGCAGGTGCTGAAACAGAGGCCCCAGCGGCTGTCCGGCCAGGTCAGGGGCGCGAAACCCTACGATCGCGGCCTTGAACTCGGTCTTGAGCATGGCAAAAATCTGCGGCTGCTGCTGACGCAGATCTTCGAGCGACAGCCCCAGCGCCCTGGCCCGGTGCACCGAGTCGATGGGGCTGGTGGTGGCATAGTAGACCACACCATAAACCGTGTTGCCCGACTCTTCATCGACAGCGGTGACCCAGCTGCCAAAGGGGGGCATGGCCGAAAATGCCAGCGCCTCTGGCTCGAGGCACTGAGCCAAAAACTCGGTGGTCGCCGTCTCGATCACTTCAGCAATGTGGTCGGGCTGACGCGCCTGGGCGACAGACTGGGGCAGGGGTAACCGCATGCTAGCGCCGCTTGCCGGAGCTGACTGGCTCCAGCTCTGACATATTAAAGGTGACCAGTTTGTCCCAGTTGCCACCCTCAAACAGCACCGCTACCTTACCGTCGGTAATGCGCTGCACCAGGCCCTGAAAACCGTAGTAGGTATCGTTGACGTTAACGACCGTAACCGGAGCCCCAGGAAAAATCATGGTTACTAATGCTTTTATGTGCTTCTACAGTTTAGGGCGTGTCATCCATTCTGGCTAGAATCCTTACGCCATCAGCGTTGCCACGCCCGACCCTAGTACTAAAGGGCGTGTCATCCATTCTGGCTAGAATCCTTGTACCATCTGCATTACCACGCCCGACCCTAGTACTAAAGGGCGTGTCATCCATTCTGGCTAGAATCCTTGTGCCATCTGCATTACCACGCCCGACCAGAGAACAGGCTAGTGGTCCATCAAAACTAAATTTGCAGATTGGGTGACACGCCAGCAAAACCCCACAAGGTTAACTGCTGTTGGGTTCCACTTCGTTTCGCCCAGCCTACGAGAACCCTAATTTTTAGTATTGATGCTGCACTAGGGGCTGTTATCAAGTAGCTGCTAAACGTTCAGGAATCAAGGGTTACAGCCCTTACCTTGTCTTTGGGGTCGGGCGTGGCAAGGCTTGATATCTTGAGCTTTTGGCCACAATTGATGACACGCCCTAGAGCAAGGGATCTTGAAGGGCGGCGGGTCGCACCGTTGTCACATCATCGTCATACGGTCGTCATAGCTCAGCCATGATTGCCCCATAGGGTGTCAACCCATGGGCGCTATTCCGCCAGCCCCTGCTGTGAACTTCCGCCGCGACGTTCACGGCTGATGATATGCGAGGACAATCGCTATGAAACCGTCAACCCTGCTCAAAAGCCTGCTGGCCGCCACCCTGATGCTTGGTGTTCCAGCGGCTGCGATCGCCCAGGGCCAAGAGGCCCCCACCCAGGAGCAAGAGGCCCCCGCCCCCGCTCAGTCTGAACAGCCCGCCCCCGCGATGGAGGTCTCTGAGGGCCAGATCGACCGTTTTGTCAGCGCCTATCAAGCGATTCAAACCATTCAGCAGGCTGTCCAGGCCGAACTGGTGGCCGCCGTTGAGGCCGAGGGGCTCACGGTAGATGACTACAACGCGATCGCTGAGTCGCAGCAGTCGCCCGAAGCCGCTGCCGAAGTGCCCGCCGAGCAGGCTGAGCAGTTTGCCGCCGCCGCCCAGCAGGTCGCCACCCTGAGAGAAGGAGCCCGCGAAGAAATGCAGGCCGCGATCGTGGCTGAAGAGTTGACCGTCGAAGAGTTTGAGCAAATTTTGGCCCAGGCCCAGCAAGACCCCGCCCTGCAACAGGCCATTGTCGAGCGGCTCAACAGCGAGGGATAGCGCCACCCCCTCTGAGCCAATTGGACTCTTAAAATCCAGCCCTGGTCATACCCGGCAAGACGAGCACGTCGCGCTAGGGTGTAGCCAGGGCTGACGCGTTTGAGACTGCTACCGATGCCTTTTGCCAAACCTTCCACCGCTATTTGTCAAGCCGTTGGATTGGTCGCTGTCGCCCTGGCGCTGGTCGGTTGTGAGCCTACCGATCTCGAGCCGCTAGTCGATCGCATTCCTCCGATTACCCGCATTGGGCGAGAGCCGCCCCCCGAGCCCGCCGCCGAAGCCGCGCAGTCAGCGGCAGCAGCCGAAATGGAAACCCTGGTCTACGCGCGCATCAATGAGATTCGCCAGGAAGAAGGTCTCAATCCGCTACAGCCCAACGGACCACTGGCCCAGGTGGCGCGCCAGTACAGCCAGCGGATGGCAGCCGAAAACTTTTTCGGCCACATCAGCCCAGCCGGGGATGGGCCAGCCCAGCGAGTGTCTGAGGCCAACTTTCTCTACGCTATGGTGGGCGAAAACCTATTCACCAGCACCAACGCCCCCGACCCGGCTCCCCTGGCCGTGCAGGGCTGGATGGAGAGCCCCGGGCACCGGGAGAACATTCTGCGATCGGGCTTTACCGAAACGGGGGTGGGCGTCTGGCAGCGGGGCGGCACGTATTACTTCACTCAGTTATTTATGCGCCCGCTGTAGAAGGCTGTTTGAATATATCGATCTTTATGTAGGCTGGCCCCATTAAACCCGGCTTAAGTTTCCGGGTTTTCTCCCTTCAGCGGCCCTTCGCCAACAACTTCGCTCAGCCCTCTGTCCAGCCGTAGAGCGAGCATTGAGCGGAGTCGAAATGCAGCCTATAGATAATCAGACCCACCTGCTAGGCAGACGAAATCCTTTGGTGGGGCGCATTGCAGTGCAATGCACCTACGGTGAACCTGTCGTCATCCGGTGAATGTTGGCAAGACCAGGGCTCTGGAGGCTATGATCTCTCTGGCAATATTCGCTGGCGGGCAAAATTCGCTGGCGGGCGATCGCACCCTTAGCGGGGGCAGACGTGGGAGAATAGGCAACCTGTGCGTGTGGTATCAACGGTATGACGGCGGCAATGCCCTATTCTTCTGAGGCAATTGAGTCAGCAATGCAGGCGGGAGAGCTGCCCCTCGCCCTGCCCGACCCCAACGACGAAAACCTCTCAGACTACGAGTTTAACCAGCAGATGGAGGCCGCCTGGCAGGTGTGCGATCGCTTCGATCTGCAAACCGATATCTGGCGGGGAAGAATTCTCAGGACGGTGCGCGATCGCGAAAAGCGCGGCGGCGACGGGCGCGGCACCGGCTTTCTCAACTGGCTCAAAGACCGCGAAATCACCAAAAGCCACGCCTACAACCTGATTGAATTAGCTGAGAGCGCCGACCAGCTGCTCGACGCCGGCATGCTCACCCCCAAAGAGGTAAACCAGTTCAGCAAGCGCGCCTTCGTCGAAACCGCTAAATCGGCTCCCGAGGTGCAGCAGCTCGTTAGCGACTCGGCTCGCAAGGGCGACCACATCACCCGCCGCGAAGTGCGCCAGGTAGCCAACGAGTGGGCCGCCATGACTTCAGACTTGATTCCCGAAACCCTGCGGGAAAAAGCCGCCAACAACACCATCCCCACCCGCTACATCGCGCCGTTGGTCAAGGAGATGGAGAAGCTGCCCCCGGTCCACCAGAGCACCCTCAAAACCGAGGTCGAGCTCAACCCTGACCTTGACACCCTTAAACAGGTCACCGCAGAAGCCCGCTACCTCTCCAAATACCTGGCTTCTGCTAACCAGGTGCAGCTGCTGGAGGCCAGCGGCATTGACCTCGAACTCGCCCTCGAAGAAGCCCTGCGGGTGGGCTGCCTCAACTCCGCAGCGGATATGGTGGCCCAGGCGGCCCAGATCGAGCAAACCGCCGTCAAACTCTTTACCGCCTGGAAGCGGCTGAACCAGTTGGCTGAACGGGTGTTTGTCGACAGCGGCGAGAGCACCCCCAACCTGCGCGCCCTGCTCACCGCCCTCGGCCCCATCACCAGCGAAACCGTGCAGGTACGCCTGGGCGACATTGACAGCGTCACCGCCCAGACTATTCGCTGGCGACTAATGGTGGAAGAGGACTAGGGAGCTGCCAAGTACAAATATCCGGCGGTGCATTGCTGCGCGAATGCACCCTACGAGACTAAACCTAATCCAAGTTCAGAAGTAGAGATCTGTCTGGTGACAAACTGCCCCTCCCGAGCTGAACGTGGCTTACAACACTTTGCAGCCTACTCAGCAGAGTATATATACAAGTTAACTTATTAGATGACTTGCTAGAAACAAACTGACATATCTAATCATGTCAGTTACATCTTGCTCTACAAACTCATTAACTTTGCCATGAGCTGCACTATTTCGTATATCTGCCAAGGCAGTTATACGTTTTTGTATAAGCTTATTGTATACACCAGCTTTGGCAAGATCAGCATTCATCTTATCCAGCTTTCCAACTGAAATACCTTCCTTTTCACATAGCTCTCGCAGTGCTGTTTCCAATAAAACTCCCGCCACGACAGCCGCTGCTGTAAAGTAACCGCTATTTAATAATTCATTGGCTTGTTCAAGTTCAGAATCAAAGACCTCCGCCTGAACAAGCGCTCTCATCGACGAAAGATATCCGCCCTCAAAATCCTCCTTTGCCGCTAAGAAGATGGCTTTTAGTCTTTTCAAGATATCGTAGTTCGTTTCATAAGGTATGCCAGTCTCTTTTGCTCAAACTGCTGAAAGTACTGAGACTCTTCACCGCAAATTTTTGACAGGAGGTCTTTCACTTTCCAGTTTATGAACAAATTGTCGTCAATATACTCACGACTACCAACTATCTCATTGTGATGCATTGCTTTAGAAGCTTCAATTCGAATGACTTGGAGCTTCCAACTCATCAAAACGTTGCTTAAAAAGCTTGTTCAAGATAGAAACTCCAAGTTGGAACTAACACTAAACAATGACAACAATGCGCTGATCCATGAAATTTCTACGGCTTGACTAAATCCATCAGCATGACCTCCCAGACTAGGCGAGGCTGGACGAAGCGGCGCAGGTAACCCTTGGCTGCTTCCAGTTTGGGCAGCCAGCGCTGGCTTTCGGTTGGGTAGCGCTGCCAGTACCAGTTGAGTAGGTAATCGAGCAGCCAGAGCTGGGCTTCGGTATCGAGGGCTTTGGCCACCTGGCGAGCCTGGTCGAGGGCATCGCGCAGGCTGCGGGGGGGCTGGTGCAGAGCGATGAGCAGGTCGGCGGGGATAGTTTGGAGCTGGTTATAGGCCGCGATCGCCCCTCCCGGACTACCCTGAGCCATCGCCAAAATCTGCGGCTGCCCCAGCACCTCGCCTTGCCCCACCCGCTCAAGCACGGTCGCTAAATCTGCCGAGTTAAGCCGTTGAAAGGGAATGGTTTGGCAGCGCGATACCAGGGTGGGCAGCAGCGATTGCGGGCCGGGAGCCAGCAAAATAATGGTTGCCTGCCCCGGTTCTTCCAGGGTTTTTAGCAACCCGTTGGCGGCTCCCTCAGCCATGGTTTCAGCCGCTTCAATCACCACCACCGCTCGGGGAGACTCTAGGGGCGGACGGCTTAAAAACTGGGCAATCTGCCGCACCTGCTCCAGGCGGGTTTGGGGCGGGCTTTTGCGGGTGATTCCCTCTTCCGTCGCCTGGGATGCACCGACCAGCCTGCCCTGGTGCAGGTAAGTTGGCTCCACCCACAGCAGATCGGGGTAGTTGCGCTGGGCAATCCGCCGTTTCAGCGTAGGGGATGGAGGCTCAGCACCGAAGGCAAAAAGAATGGCCGCAAACTGCTCTGCCGCCAGCCGTCGCCCTACCCCATGGGGGCCAGCGAACAGATAGGCTGGGGCCACCCGGCCCTGCTCCACTGCGCGACAGAGCAGCGCGATGGCCGTATCCTGACCGACTAAGCCGTCAAACTGGGCGCGTACCACTGCTGCAAATACCCTTCCACAACGGCAAAAATTTCGCGGGCGACGGTGTCTACGCCGCCCATCGCATCGATCGCTACAATGCGCTCTGGCTGCTGCTGCGCCAGCGCCTCAAAGCCCCCCTGCACCCGCTGGTGAAAAGCCAGATCGGCCTGCTCCATGCGATCTGCTCTTCCCCGCTGGCGGGTGCGGGCCAGCCCCACCTCGGCATCGAGCCTGAGCCAGAGAGTGAGGTCGGGTACCAGTCCCCCCGTTGCCACCTGGTTAAGCTGCTCGATCAGGGCCAGATCCAGGCCACGACCATAGCCCTGGTAGGCCACAGTTGAGTCGATAAAGCGATCGCACAGCACCCAACAGCCCTCCGCTAGAGCTGGTTTGATTAGCTCTTCTACGTGCTGGGCGCGATCGGCGGCGTAGAGCAACAGCTCAGCTCGGCTCGCCATCGCAGCCTCACCGCGATCGCCCAACAGCAGCTGGCGTAACTCCAGACCCAGCTCCGTACCCCCCGGCTCACGCGTAGTCAAAATGCGGGGAATTAGGCCCCGCTGCTGGAGCTGCCGCATACCACGGTGTTCTCGCAAAGCAGCATACAAAATCTGCAGCTGAGTCGATTTTCCACAGCCCTCTACCCCTTCAAGAACCAGCAGTTTACCTGGCATTAGCCCATACTCTAGCGGTTGCCCCCTCAAGCTTACAGGCAAGACCGTTCGCCTCAGCGACCAGACCGCAACCCTGACCCCCCACAAAAATTATGCTATACATAAGGATACAAACCCAGAATTGCCACGTTCTGGGCTAAAAGGGTCCGTTGGGGAACTAAACACAAGTCGCCATCGACCTGGCACTGAGCAATAGTTGTTACGGTCTCAGCAAAGGACGCCTATGGCACGTTATACAAATTCTCTTCCCGTTCCCGAGACAACCTCTCGGCTGCGAGACGCTATCATCAGCTCTCTCCAGGGCTTTGGGCTACACATGGTCTACGAAAATGGCGATTATTTAGTCGCCAAAGAGCAACCGGGCCGAGTATCGCTATCTCAGCTCACCACTATCGAAGTGCTGATCAATCAGCCCACCGTAGCCGCCGGTTCTGGCTGCGTAAATCTTGTAGTCAAAAACGAAGAGCTGCCGCTCAGGCACGATAACCACTGCGAGCAGGTGTTTAGCGCTGTAAATCAGGCCATTGTGGCTCTAGTCTAGACTCCGTGCTCTTGGCCAGGCTGGCTGTTCTGGCACAGCGGCTCTAGAGATTTTCTTCAACCAAGCTATACTGAGTGGCCCTAGCTCTCAGTATCGTCGTCTAAGCCTTCCCCATCTTCCTCGCCCTCTTCAACCATATTGGGGCTAATTAGGGTGATATCAAACTCGTCGGGAGGGAGAGTAGACTGGCTATCGCGCTTGAGCTGATAGTAAATCGCGCGTGCCTGGGGGCCAAAGACAATCTCGTCCTCGTTTTTAAGGTCGTGGGCCTGGAGCTTACGACCATTTATAAGCATACCGTTGGCACTGGGTTTGCCCTTCAGGTTGCCGTCTACGATGCGGTAGTAAAAAGTATCGTCGTCCTTAGGCAGCTGTACCAGGGTAGCGTGGTGCCGCGACACAAACTGAGACGACAGCCGAATGTCACACTTTGGGTCGCGCCCAATGGAGTACACCGAACCGTCTAAGACAATCTCGCGACGGCCTTTGCTGTCTTCAACAATGAGAATATTACTGAGTTTAGTATGGAGTGGCATGCTCTGACACTTGCAAAAACGGAGCCCAGAATTGACTTGATAGGGAACACAAAGCTATTGGTGGCCTAGTAGGTGGTCAACATTTCCCTGTTTTCACCGCCCAAGTGCCCTTATGAACAATCTTTGGACGTTATATATTGTGGTTAACTCAGCTTACTTGCATGAGCCCACCATTGCTGAGGAAAACGACACTGAAAGTAAACCGACGGGTTTTCCTTAGTCTACCCATTCCTGCCATTGCCTGAATGGTAGCAGAATCCTCTCTAGGTGGCTGACTGGTTTTGCAGCCTTTGCGGCTAATTCAGTGGTTGCTAATCAGTGGAGTCTACTTCCAACTCTTCCCAGGGGTTGGAGTTTACATCGCGCAGGCGCTTGAGCATCCAGTCAAAGCGAATGCCGCCGATGGAGAGCATGTCGTTCATTTCGTCTAGCCCAGCATCGTTAAGGCTCGCTACCGGTCGCCAGTGCTCACCCTGCAAGTGCTTGACTGTGCTGCGCAGACGGCTAGAGAGCAAAATGGCCAGCGCGCGGTAAAACCGAGAGGCAAACCAAATGTCTTGCTGAAGCTTGTGGCGCAGCTGAGCGCAGGAGATAGCCAGCACAATACTGGGTTCTAAGGCCGATACCGTCGCTGAGGGCGGTTGACTATCTACAAACGACATCTCGCCCACCACCTCGCCTGTCGCCAGATGGGCAATGGGCTGGGTGCTCAGGGCGGCCACAGAAACCTCTAGACCACCGTCTAGAATAAGGTAGAGATGTTCGCAAGGTTCGCCCTCACGAATGAGCACTTGCCCAGGTTGAAGCTCCTGCCGCTGCCCAGCTTCTATCAACCAGTCAACGTCGTCGTCGTCTAAAACTCCAAGAATGAATACCACGCGCTTCATGGCTGCGGCCCTACTCCAAAATAGCCCGCCTGCCGTGAGCGAGGCTGGGGGGAAAAACCTGACAATCGACCACAATGGCAGCGGAGCCAATCCTGAATGCTGAAGCACTGCCGCATAGCTACCTGATGTAGGTCATGCCAGTTTTCTAACATACCCTAGGATGGGATGTACGGAACATTGCCGCTGCACAGGCGTTCCGCAACAGTTCTAAACACGGTTTGACCTATTGAAATTTAGCGCTGGGACAGCTGTATAAGCGCAAGCTCGATCTGATCAGCCGTACTGCCGAAGCAGGGCTCGATTTGCAACGACAGCATACGGTTCTGCGCCTAGAGTGATAGGTGGTGCTGCTTGATTGTGATAGAAGTGCTGCTGTCGCTGTACGACCTGTTTATTCACCCCTGCTGAGGTACCAATGGGACAATCTATTGTTGTGAACCAGGCCGAGTTTGATCAGGCGGTGCTGCAGCCGTCTTTTGAACAGCCGGTGCTGGTCGATTTTTTTGCCACCTGGTGCGGCCCCTGCCAGATGCTCAAGCCCATGCTCGAAAAGCTGGCCCAGGAGTACGACTTTACCCTGGTCAAGGTGGATATTGACGCCAACCCCGAGCTGGCCAAGGCCTTTGGGGTAGAAGGGGTGCCCGACGTGCGGATCGTCAGCCAGGGGCAAGTGCAGGAGGGGTTTGTGGGAGTGCTGCCCGAGCCGCAGCTGCGCGAGCTGCTGGCCAAACTGGGCCTGCGATCGAGCCTGGAAGAAGACCTGGCGGCGTTTGATGCGGCCCTGGCCACGGCCGACCCTGCCAAGATTTTCCCCGCTCTGACCACGCTGCTGACCCGCTACCCCAACAACAGCCAGATATTGCTCAAGGCGGCTCAGCTCTACCTCCTGCAGGGAGACGATGCCCTGGCTAGCCAGTACCTGGAGCTGATCGATCCAAAAGAGCGCGACGCCACTGATATGGCCGATGGTCTACGGGAACTGATCTCCCTGCGTCAGTCGCTTGCGGAGCTGGGCAATTCTGAATTAGACAGAGCGTTTGGTACGGCGGGTCAGGCGGCTCTGAAGGGAGATTTTGCTACTGCTTTGGAGGGATTTTTGAGCGTGGTGGAGCAAGACCGTACCTATCGCAACGACAGCGCCCGCAAGGCCATGCTGACGGTCTTTAAGCTGCTGGGCAGCAGCGATCCGCTAACTGTGACCTACCGCAAGCGGCTGATGCAGGCCCTATATTAGGCAACCCTTTACCCAGGAAAATCTGAAGAATGCCGAATCAGGCAACTTTGGTCAAGGCAACAACAGTTATTCTAGAAATAGTTACCTAAGCTGATTTCCTAGCCCTTTGCCAACCCTGCCTGAGTGGTAAACCTATGGCATTTCTGAATCGCTGGCTTCAGTTTTTAAGGTTCCTTGAAGGACTCTTGGAGATCTTAGACGTTGTCACCACCCCCCTGGGCACGGTGGCTACTGTTGGCGTGATGCTCTACAGTTTGCTGGTGTTTTTGGGCACCGATGCCTCCACTGCCGCTACGCTGGCCGGGTCTGTTACGCTGGGCCTCAGCTGTCTCATCACCCGTCCTGATTTTTAACCCATCGCCGTCCAGTTTCATTTATCCCACGCCCATGCTCCCCGCTGCCGAGGCCGAAGCCAAAATTCTTGCTCTGGTCTCTGCTCCCGCCGAGACCGAGCAGGTGCCTCTAGATGCAGCCCTGGGGCGCATTTTGGCCCAGGCTATCCCCAGCCCGCTCGACTTTCCCCACTGGGACAACTCGGCGATGGATGGCTATGCGGTGCGCTACGCCGATGTGCAGGAGGCGAGTGCTGAGCACCCGGTGGCGCTGGCGCTGACAGAGACCATTCCGGCGGGGCGATCGCCTACCCAACCCGTTGGCCCCGGTCAGGCCGCCCGCATTCTCACCGGCTCCATGCTGCCAACTGGGGCCGATACCATCGTCATTCAGGAAGTGACCCAGCGCGAGGGCGAGCAGGTGCTGGTGCTTCTAGCACCAGCACCCCAGCAGTTTGTGCGCCACCGGGGCAGCTTCTGCCGGGCAGGCGATCCTCTCATGAAGGCAGGACTACAGATTGGTGGACCAGAGCTGGCGGTGCTGGCCTCGGCCCAGTGCGTGCCGGTGCCGGTGTTTCCGCAGCCCCGAGTGGCGATTCTATCGACCGGCGATGAGCTGGTGATGCCCGAAACGCCCCTGCAACCGGGGCAAATTGTCGACTCTAACCAGTACGCTCTGGCGGCGCTGGTGCGTCAGGCCGGAGCGATCCCCGTTCCGATGGGCATCGTGCCCGACCAGCCCCAGGCCCTGCGGGCAGCGATTCAGTCGGCCCTGGCTCAGGCGGATGTGATCGTGTCGTCGGGGGGCGTATCGGTAGGCGACTACGACTACGTGGACGAGATTTTGGCGGAGCTGGGGGCAACGCTGCACATTCGCTCGGTGGCGGTAAAGCCCGGTAAGCCGCTGACGGTGGCGACCTTTCCGGCACAGGGGGGAGCTGAGCCAATCTACTTTGGCCTGCCGGGGAATCCGGTTTCGGCCCTGGTGACGTTTTGGCGATTTGTGGTGCCTGCCCTACGCAAGCGATCGGGGTTGGGGAATGGCTGGGGGCCAAGGTTTTTGCCCGCCGTTACTCGCCAGGCTCTCAAAGCTGGAGGGCAGCGGGAAACCTACCTGTGGGGCAGGCTGACCCCAACGCCAACCGGCTATGAGTTTGAGCTGGCCAGCGGTGGCCATAGCTCAGGCAATTTGATCAACCTGGCGGGAACTAACGCCCTGGCGATCGTACCTGCGGGCACAACGGGCATTGCTGCGGGCGAAACCGTACAGGTTATGGCTATCAGCTAGTTACCCAGACTTTGCTACGGCACAGACGTACTCCATTGCGGCTGAATTCAAGGGGTCGGGGTCTACCGGCATCCAGCCCTGGCTGCCAACAGGGCCGTTAAACTCGACATCGCGAAAGCGGCGGCGATCGCAGTCGTACTCGGTTAAATAATCAGTGCGCTGGGGCTCACCAGCGCGGCTGTCAACGTAGTAGCTGCCCACCCTTACGTAGCCTTTGTCCAGGGACTTCACCGAGTCGAGATCGACAAACTGCCGCTGTTGCCCCTGGCTCGCTTCGGCGACCGGGTACCAGTTCGTAGCCCCAACGCTGGCGGGATAAATCGCCCAGCAAAGCCCCAGCCCCAGCCAGAGAGCCGCTATTCTGCCGATCAAATCTTGCCAGCTGCTCCCCCAAGACCAGGGACCAAGCTTAAAACATTGCGGGGGTTCGGTCACGGCGGGCTATCTAGACGTATTGTTTGCTGATATCGGGATGGCAGCATAGAGTATGCCTCTACCGATCGTGAATCATTGCGGCTGGCCCAGTCAAGGCGGCTAGCTGGCAAAACTGACGAGAGGCCCGCCGTGACCGTGCGCACTATCGCCAAAATTATCGCCCGCCCAGGGCAAGCGGATGCCCTAAAATCGCTGCTGCTCGAGATCGTCGAGCTAGCCCGCGAGAACCCTGGCTGCCTAAGTTTTGAGCTGCAGCAGGGCCAAGCCAACGCCAATGAGTTTGTCACCCTGGGGCAGTGGCAGAGTGACGCCGCCTTTCAGTCCCACTTTCGCTCTGGCTACATGGATGAGTTCATACGCGAAATTCCCGAACTGGTGGATCACCCGCCCGACATCCAGTGGTACATCCTGGTGATGTAGAAAGGCGGCTACAGGGTGGGGAAAAACAGCGATCGGTAAGCGCCAATGATTGCCTCGCCCCAGAACACCGTGATCACCGCGCCGATCGCCAGAAATGGGCCAAAGGGCATCGGCTGACGGCGGCTGATTAGCTTGAGGGCGATCGCCCCTCCCCCCACCACGGCCCCCACCAGGCAGGCCAAAAACCCGCTCAGCAGTACCCCCTGCCAGCCCAGCCAGGCCCCCAGCATGGCCGCCAGTTTGGCATCGCCGCCGCCCATTGCCGTTTGCCCCAGGGCCGCTGAGGCAAACAGCGTAATCAAATCAAACAGCCAGATGCCCAAGACCGCACCGAGAATGCCGCCCAAAAGTCCCTGAACTGGGGTAGGCCAGGGTTCTCCCTGCAAGATTGGCAGAGCAAATTTGACCGCCAGGCCCAGCAGCAGTCCCGACCCGGTGAGCACGTTGGGCAGCATCAGCATGTCGATGTCGATAAAAGTCAATGCCACCAGCCAGCTCAGCAGGAGCCAGTAGCCGACCGTAGCCCAGCCCAGCCCCAGCAGCCAAAATGTCGCCAAAAACAGCGCTCCGGTAAAGGCCTCGATCAGCGGGTAGCGGGGCGAAATCGGGGTGCGGCAGTAGCGACAGCGGCCCTTGAGCCAGAGCCAGCCCAGCACCGGCACATTGTCGTAGGGTTTGAGCTGGGTGTGGCACTGGGGGCAGCGCGAGGGGGGGTGCAGCAGCGACAGCCCCGCCGGTACCCGGTAGATCACCACGTTGAGAAAGCTGCCCACGGCAGAGCCGAAGAGGAAGACGAGGGCGGAGGTGATGAGGGCGTCCATGGGTAGATGGGTGGATGGGTAGGTGGGTGAGTAGGGTTAGGGTGCCCAGATGGGGGAGAGGGTTTGGGTGCGTTGGTGAGACATTCCTAAGCGGGAATCGCCTGGACAATGCCTTCTAGAGATCGCTTCTACAATCAGGAGAACGTCATTTCCCCATCATTTTATGTCCCCCGAAGCCATGCCTTTCTCTGCCGATACCCAGGCCATCCACAGCGGTCGGGGCATTGACCCCGCCACCGGAGCGCTGACTGCCCCCATTCACCTCTCGACCACGTTTGAGCGCGACGCCGACGGCAGCTACCCCAAGGGCTACATCTATGGCCGCAGCGGCAACCCCAACCGCGATGCCCTCGAAACGGCCCTCACCGACCTGGAGCAGGGGGCCGAAACCGTTACCTTTGCCTCCGGATCTGCCGCTACCTTTAGTCTGCTGCAGGCGCTTAGCCCCAGCGACCACGTGATTGCACCTCAGAGCGTTTACTTTGGTGTGCAGCAAATGCTGAGCCAAATTTTTGCTCCCTGGGGGCTGAGCTACACCCTGGTTGACACGACCGACCTAGCGGCGGTAGAAGAGGCGCTGCGGCCTAACACCCGACTGGTGCTGATCGAAACGCCGTCGAACCCACAGCTGGCGGTGACTGACATTCGCGCGATCGCAGCTCTAGCTCACCAGGCCGACGCCTACCTGGCCTGCGACAACACGATCGCCTCCCCGGTGCTGCAAACGCCGCTGACGCAGGGGGCCGACTTTGTCATTCACGCTACTACTAAGTACCTGGCGGGCCACGGCGACGTGATTGGCGGCGCGGTGGTGGCCCGCGAGATCACCCCGCTGTTTGAGCAGCTGCGGCTGGTGCAAACCGTTGGCGGCGTGGTGCCCTCGCCCTTCGACTGCTGGCTCACACTGCGGGGGTTGCAAACCCTGCCGCTGCGGGTGCGCGCCCAGGCCCAGGCCGCTCAAACCATTGCCACCTGGCTGGTTCAGCATCCTGCCGTTGAACAGGTGCTCTACCCTGGGCTGCCGGGTCACCCCGGCCACGCCGTTGCCCAGCAGCAAATGAGTGGCTACGGCGGCCTGCTGTCGGTTTTGGTCAAGGGCGACCAGGAAACTGCCATGGGTGTGGCCGCTAAAACTCGCCTGATTGCCCGCGCCACCAGCTTTGGTAGCCCCCACAGCACCGTAGAACACCGCGCCTCGATTGAGGTCGGTACTCAAACTGCCCCCAACCTGCTGCGCCTTTCGATTGGTCTAGAGCAGGTGGACAATCTGATCGCCGACCTCGACCAGGCCCTGAAGGGGTAGGCCTATCCACCCGTAAACGGCCCTGTTCTGCCGTTAGCCCCAGGCCAGACCTGAAAACTGGACGACGGCAAGGAACCCCAGACTGGGCCAAGGCTACAGTCGGTAACATCACGCTTTTGGAGTCAGGGATATGGTCAATCGAGTGCGGCGGCAGTTTCGTCGCTTTTTTAGGCAAGCTCGCACCGTCAACAACGAGCCCGTCAACCGGGCCAGTTTGGCGGTAATCATCTTGATTGACCTGTTCATTCTCTTCAATGTGTTTAGCGGCCTCAGCGACATTAGCCGCTGGCCCCTCAGCCCCTACCAGGCCCACCCCTGCCACGAGCCCTGGGCGGGCTACCGCGCCCAAACCGAAGGAAACCGCGACTACGACATTCTGCGCGCCAGCATGCAGTTTGAGAACCAGCCGGAGTTTAGCTGGGCCACCAACTACCGCAACCTGGCCGAGGGCCACCTGGGCGAGGTATCGCCGCTTTGTCTGGACTATGCCGCCACCGCCGACGGCCTCGACACCCCCGAAAATCGCCAGATTCTCACCAGCCTTGACCAGGTGCAAGAGTCTATCACTAAGCTAGAGCAAGAGAATCAGACCATTCGCAGCCAGTACGACTCGACCCTGCTAGAGCAAATCGCCGGACAGTCGCCGGAGCAGTCGATCAACCAGGTAGAAGCCAGACAGGCCCGCGCCATTCTCGATCGCAACAACGCCAGCCTCAACCAGCTAAAGCAGCAGCAGCGCGACCTGCAAAACCAGCTCACCCAAACCCAGACCAGCCAGCAGTTTCTCGCCCTGCTCAACAACGATGCCGAGTTTCAATCGCTCGATCGCCAGTATCAGCGGGCCTCGTTCTGGTACCCCACGGTGCAGCTGCTGTTTCAGAGCCTGTTTTTGCTGCCGCTGGTGGGGTTGGCCTGGGCCATCTACCGCTTTGCCGAGCGGCGCGGCTACGGGCTGGTGGCGTTGCAGAGCTGGCATCTGCTGGTGATCTTCTGCATTCCTTTAGTAATCAAGCTGTTTGAGGTGCTGCAGTTTGGGGCGCTGTTTAGCTGGCTGTCGCAGATCATTGTGACGCTGCTGGGGGGCCTGCTGTTTTTAATCAACTATCTCTACATTTTGCTGGTGCCGCTGGTGGGCTACGGCATTATCAAGTTCTTTCAAAAGGTGGTGCTCAACCCCCGGCTGCAGGTGGCGGGGCGAGTGCAAAACCAGAAGTGCATTCGCTGCGCTAAACGGCTGCGCCGGGACGACGACCACTGCCCCCACTGCGGCTACCACCAGACTGTGGAGTGCCCCCACTGCCACCAGCCTACCTACAAATATTTGCCCTACTGCCGCCACTGCGGCACCGCTCAAGAGCTGGAGGTTTAAGGGCGATCGCACTGATCATTCACCACCACAAACCTTTCGCACAAAAAGAGGGACTGCTCTTGTCGAAACAGTCCCTCTTTTTGTTGATTGCGATCTTGGCTCAAGCGGCCATGTCGTCTGCGGTTTTGGAGCGGCGGCGGCGCAGGGCTTTGAAGCGATCGCCTAGCTGGTCGGCTACGCTCTTGAGGCCGGGGGAACGGCGGGCGGCGGCTTTGACATAGTCGTAGACGAGCAGGCTGCTGCTCATCGATTCGCTGCCGACGGCGAGCAGAGTGTCGTCTACTTTTTCGGTGAGCTGCTCTAGCAGGCCCAGCACTTCGGTAAGGTCGACGGTGAGCTGGTAGTCGCGGGCAAATTCGGCAATGTCGAAGTTGCTGGGCACTACAGGTGTAGAGAACTACCCGTTTGGCAGATTGCTGGGTAAGTCAGGGTAGAGCCCTTGAGAGGCTAGAGCTTGGCGCAACTGAAGTTGGCTAGACTCGTTTACTTTTAGCAAAAAGAGGGTAGTTCGTCCCGTGGCGGTTAGGCCTTGAATGAATCCCCCGTCTAGCTGAAAATGCTCTGACCAGGTTTGGGTACGTGGATTGAAGAGAGGGGTAATCTCTCCCGTGAAGGGATCGAGGCTGGTGAGGTCTGAGCCTTTGTGTCGGTTGCAGGGCAAGCAGGCTAATACAAGGTTTTCTGCGGTGGTTTGTCCGCCGTGCTTGAGGGCTATGACATGATCAACCTCGTGACTGTAAATAGAGAAGGTTTGGTGAATGCGGCAATACTCACAGGCTCCTGATGCCCGCCGAGTAACGAGTTGGCGAAGGGATACCGAAATATAGTCGGTCATAGAGAGGGCTAGTTTTGGGGAGCGGCGTTGAGGGTGGTGTAAGCGCGAACCTTCAACAAGCCCATCAGGGTATCTAATTGCTCATAAAGGTCTAGCTCGGCAGATTCGGCTGGGCTAAGAGCGGTCTCACGATTTTTTTGCAATAGGGTTTGCAGGCGGCTTTGGGATGCTTCGGAGACTTTGAAGCTAATAATCTGCTCTGACGTAGGTTGACTGATAAGCAAGTCAAGAATTTCTTGATAGGTGCTGGAGCTGTTGGGTAGCGTGGGTGTGCTTTGCCCTGGGGGCTGTTGACCAAGCAGGGTGGTGGCAATGAGACGGGTAAAGAGTTCAGAAAATTGGCTTTGGTAGGGGGCAAGCCGCTGGGCAAGGTCGTCGGGAATATCGATGGTGATCTGGGCCATGGCAGCGTAGGAGTGGAAGAACTGATTTGATTATAGAAATTCAGGTTTTGAAGCTATTCAGATTATGAAGTATCAAGCGATCGCGCCCACTGACAACCTTTGACAAAAAAAGAGGGACTGCTCTTGTCGAAGCAATCCCTCTTTTTTGTTGGTTGCGATCTTTGCTTAGGCGGCCATGTCGTCTGCGGTTTTGGAGCGGCGGCGGCGCAGGGCTTTGAAGCGATCGCCCAGCTGGTCGGCTACGCTCTTGAGGCCGGGGGAGCGGCGGGCGGCGGTTTTGACATAGTCGTAGACGAGCAGGCTGCTGCTCATCGATTCGCTGCCGACGGCGAGTAGGGTGTCGTCTACTTTTTCGGTGAGCTGCTCTAGCAGGCCCAGCACTTCGGTGAGGTCTACGGTGAGCTGGTAGTCGCGGGCAAATTCGGCGATGTCGAAGTTGCTGGGCACAAATTCGGGGTTGTTTTGGGTAGCGGTGACGCTGTTGCGGACGAAGGCGAGGCTTTTGTCGCCCATTTTGATGCGCTTGCGGCGTTCTTCTGTAGTGAGGCTGATGAGGAAGGGTAGGTGGTCTTCAACGGTGGCGATCGCCGCTTTGATTTCAGATAGGTCTTGGACTGAAATGGTGGCGCTAATGTTTTCGTAGGGCATGCCCCTGATTCTCCATAAATAATAGAAAACGATGCTGTACTGACGGAGCAAGAGCGGTTGATGGCTTTGCTGTGTCATTGGGTTCAGCGTTCCCGATGGAGAAGGGTAAGCCCGATAGAAGGGCGCAAGGTATGAGAGGTTCAGCCGTTTGGCGGAGGGTTAAACCTACGTTGAGCATAGCAACCCAGCATTGACATCTTTGCCGCTTTGCGTTGGAGAGTTCTAAGTGGTGTTTCGTTGCACCTGTTTTGAGGAAGCAGAAGCACATGGGGCGCAGGTCAGGCGAGAGGATTGGCACGACGGGATGACCAACCACAACCTTTAATTCAAAACCAGCAATCTAACGATTGCGTTCAGCGGTGGTAGACAGTACTGAACTCATACACTAAGAGTTTCTACCATCCGCTGCAACGCGAGTGTTCGATCGCGTCGGTATTGCACGAGTTCTCGTTTAACCTGTTGACTTCACAGTGCAAGTTGAAAGTGTGCCTATTAAAAATACGCCAACCAAACAAGAACAAGAGCAACGGTTGCTGGAAGTGACTGAAGTGCAAGCGTTGTCGGCTTCAGCGTGGCTGCGCCGTACAAACCTGCAATGACAACACAAACCAGAAAAAAGACTTGAGTTGGTGTCTGTTGACTAAAAGCCGCCCAAAACAAACCAACCGCAATAAATGAATTATACAAACCTGCATTTTTAACAATTGGGGCAACCTGTCTAGCAACATCAGCTGTAAACCCAAGTCTTTTATAAATAGCGGGAAGTGACCAGAAAAACATCTCTACCATCGCAATAGCGACATGGATAAAACCAACAATTATGACAGCGATGACAGAGATAGTCTGCATAATAGTTCCTGCTAAACGAATTAGCCCATTCTAGAACTAGAAGTTGAGATTAGGACAACATTTCAATACTCATCAATAACCCTATCTTTAATTATCTCAACGGCTTTATCAACCGCTTTCATCGTTATAGTAAGAGGATCTTGTGAGATTCCAAGCATATATACCTCATCCAGATTATGATGCCGCTCTAAAGCCCCCTCATGAATAGTGAAATAAATGGGAGTACCAGTGTGGGCATAGTCTGCCATCCTATGTCTTCTGGAATCGTAAAATCCTTTAAGAAACTGGAAGAACGGATTTCCCTTAGCTGCCCCTTCTATAACACTTTTTTCTGGAGGTGTTTCAATACGTTCTGGTTTTGTTACATTTCCTGTTGGAAATGGCAACATAGTCACAAAATCCTCTGTATTAGCAATCCGCCAGTGTTGCACTCCTAACTTTTGAAAATTCGTAGCAAAATGCCTGTCACCACTTCGTGGGCTGGCAAAGGTATACAGCTTTATATTTTCAGGATTTGTGAAATGAGTATTTTTGAGGATATCTGGAATCGCTAACGTTGCAAGTGCTCCACCTAAGCTGTGTCCTGTGACGAAAATTTTAGAGTTCTGTGGCTTCTGCTGAAGTGCATCAATAAGCTTCTTTCGCAAACTCACATAAATTCCTCGAAAGCCTGCCGTCACAAAACCAAAGTCATCACTAATATTGGGGATGATAAGGGAAGATTGATTTTTTTGTACAATTCCCTCTGCAATTTCGTCATCTATCTCTACTTTTTTATCGTTTTTGTCACGGCTACTTCTGTAAGACACAAGTTGAACATTAGCGTCTTTAAACCATTCGACAAATCGTTTGGTGCCACGAAAAATTACATATACATTGTTGCTATTAGCCTCAGAAGCAACAAATCCAAACGGAACATCTTTTTCGGCAAATTCAGTGTCCAATTGGTATGGGGCTTCCAATCGCCAAGTTTGTGGATGTATTCTCAAGTCAAACTGATCATAAGCTTGTTGAGTTAACCCTGCTAGCTTTCGAGCCATAGAAGGATCAAATCCCGAAGGGTAAGCATTTAATTGAGAAACAATTACTCTGCCTGTTGACTGGTTTGGGTCGGATAAAGGAGGCATAACTTTCTAATTCAGGATTTAGCTTGTTAAATCTACTTTAACTTCTGTACTTTGCTTCTGTCAGCCTAGAAAGACCAAAGAAACATCGAACGAGTTGAAACAATCCTCATCTGCGTCTTTACCTAGAGTTAGCGGTCGAACTATGTATTAAGTGTCAGATCCGCTGGATAAGACCCCTATTCTCCAGGATTATCTAGCAAATTCGGTAGATAACACCTGAATCTTAAGGAATTAAACGTCATTTTTGCTGGATAAGCCCTTAATATCTGGGTGTTATCCGGCATTTTTGACGGTTAACTCCGGGCATTGGGGGTATTATCCGTCAAACGTGCTGGATAAGCCCTTGTTTTGGGGTGTTATCCAGCAAGCTCTCAGTTGTCTGCTACGCCAAGAGGTAAGAGCTGAGCCATCAACCGTAATGCAGTTCGGCAGGAGCATACCCCAGCATCCAAACTGAGTCGAAGATTCTCCAATATTGGTTAAAGAGTCTCTAGGAGTGTTAAGAGAGTATTTGAGATTAATGGAAGACTCTTTGGGAATGTCGGGAGACTCTGCGGGAGTGTTGGGAGACTCTGCGAGAGTGCCGAGAGAGTCTTTAGAAGTGTCAGAAGACTCCTTGGGAGTGTCAGAAGACTCCTTGGGAGTGTCGAGAGAGTCTTTGGGAATGTCGGGAGACTCTTTGGGAATGTCGAGAGAGTCTTTGGGAGTGTCGGGAGACTCTTTGAGAGTGTCGGGAGACTCTTCAGGCTGCTTCTTACATTCTCTGCATTCCCGGTTAAGCATACCCGTGGATGCCTTCTGTGCCCTCACCCTTAGAGAGAGCCCCGGCCTTGGCCCGATGGGTAGTTCACCACCGCCGCCGTCAGCAAACCCTGAACTGCAAAGTAGCCCATAAGGTTTTACTTTGGCCCCGCTTCTGGCAGTTTAATAATGCGGGGAATGATTTTAGGCGGAGAAGAGCGGAGGTTGCGTCTCCTCTCTTCTCCTGAGTCATCCCAACTTAGTATCGGTAAGCTGGCGATAACCTGGAATCATTCTAGGCTCTAGCGTCGTATTACCTGCAATGGGGACAGCTAGACTCGTTCCCCGTTTTCTTTACCGAAAACGGAGATTCACCCGTATGTTTGACCAACCTGCCGAGGGGAGCACCATCCCCACCAGCTTTACGCTGCCCACCTACCAGCCCGATCGCCTCTGCCACATTCTGCTCGGCGATTACGCTGCCCTCGTCGCCGCCATCAACCGCATGGAAGTGCTCGGCTACTGCGAACGAATCGCCTGGATTGATCCCATCCCCACCGGGCGCAGCGGCGAATACATCAGCCTTACCAACCGCCGCATTACGCCGCCGGGGGGGTAAACGGTTTGCGGTGTACGGTTCACGGTTTATAGCAGACCTTGAACCGTACACCTAAAACCCAAAACCCATCGCCTTTGACCGATCGAACCGCTCCATGACCTATCCCTGGCGCGGCTGCAAGTAGATCGGCATGCGGTCTACCGGGTAGATCAGCAAATTTTGCTTCAGGTTCTCCAGCGACGATCGCCCGTTTACCAACTCCCAGCTAAAGTGCCGCAGCATTTGGGCCAGCATCAGGGTCGATTCCAGCATGGCCAGGTGTTCGCCCAGGCAGCGGTGGGGGCCAGAGCCAAAGTCAATCATCGGCGGGGCTGGCGACTGGCGATCGTCGCTCAGCCAGCGATCGGGCCAAAAGCGATCGGGCTGGGGGTAGGCGTCGGGGTCGCGTCCGGCTCCCAGCATTGACCAAAACAGGCGGGTTCCGGCGGGTATGGCTTGGCCATCGACCACGATGTCGCGGGTCGCCTGTAGCGATGTCGTGCCCGACGCCACCGAGTAGAGCCGCAGGGTTTCTTTGATCACCCCTTGCAGGTAGCTGAGCTGCTTGAGGCTGGCCAGGGTAAGGGTGCTGTGCTGCTCAAACACGCGATCGACCGTGGCCTGAGCCTGCTCAAACACCTCGGGGTTGAGCGCCAGCTCGCCCACCGCAAAGGAGAGGGTGTGGGCGGTGGTATCGGTACCGGCAATCAGCATTTCGATAATTTCGGGCAGCAGGGTGGCGCGGGTGTAGCGGGGTTCTTTGGCCGCAATTTTGACCAGCATCGACTGCTGAAACAATGGGCTAGTCTGGGCCAGGGCGGCGGGGTCGTCGCGCAGCCGCAGGGCCAGGTCTAGGCGCGATTCTAGGGCCGTTTCAAAGTGGCGGCGGGCGGCCCAGTAGTCTTTGGCGGCTTGGGTGGGCAGGTACTTTTGCCAGGGCTTTTCGCCGACGGCCACCCGCAAAAACCGATAGGTCAACACCGACATGGCGTTGTAGGTGGGTTCAATCTCCAGGGGTGGGCCTTCGGGGCTGGGCTCGGCTGGGTCGATAGGAATACCCAACACCAGGGCCGCAATCACCCGCATGGTCAGCTCCACAAACAGCGGATCGACGGGGACAGGTTCCCCTGGCGGGGCGGCTTGCAGTTGCTTCACCGTCTGGTGGCAGGCCTGATCGACCAGGGCCAGATAGTGGTTGATGCCGCTAGAGCTAAACTCCGGGTTCCAGGCCTTGCGCCGCCACTGCCACTCGGCCCCATCTTTGCCGATCATAATCGGCCCCATCAGCTCGTTCCAGGCGCGCTGCGACTGGCCGGTGCGCACCAGGCTGCCGTCGCGGGTGCCCTGCACAATGGTGCTGTCGATCAGTTTGGCCTGGCTGAGCACCACCACCGGGTAGCCCACCCAGTACAGGTACCGGGGGCCAAACTCTTGCGACCAGTCAAACAAGATCTGAAACAGCTGTCGGTTTTTGACCGCCGCCAGCAGCGGCGGAATGTGCCCCAGCAGCCAGTGCCGGGGAGGAGAGGGGAGCGATCGCAGCGCCTGAAAGTGTTGCCGCCTGCGCCATCGCTGCCAGCCCAAAACTCCGACAGCGCCCATTCCCGTTACCAACAGTCCCAGGCCAGTAGAAAACGGCATACCCAACACCTGAGCCATAGGATTTACCTGCCAGACAGATGGGCCGATTATACAGGTACGGAGTTGAGCCGCCAGCCCAAACTCAGCGGTACACCCGTCCCGGCATCGTTTAGCCTAGAGGCGGCGTGGCCAAATAGCCCGCCCAGCTAGCCCCAGGCCCCGGCACCGTCGCATTTAACGCCCCCCATGGCTGACCACCCCAATGGCTGAAGAGTTAACGCTAATTGTCGAGATGGTGACGGTGCTGGGGGCCGCCACGGTGGGCGGTTTTGTGGCCAGTCGCCTGAAGCAGCCGGTGCTGCTGGGCTACCTGCTGGGCGGCATGCTAATTGGCCCCGCCGGGCTGGGGCTGATTACCCTCGAAGGCGACATTGAGGTGCTGGCCGACATTGGCGTGGCGCTGCTGCTGTTTGCCCTGGGCATTGAGTTTTCGCTCAAAGACCTGCTGCGCATTCGGGCGATCGCCCTGGGGGGCGGGTCGCTGCAAATTTTGCTGACCGTTTTGCTGGGAGGCGGGCTGGCCTACCTGACTGGCTGGGTCGAGACGATGCCGACGGCGGTGTTTTTGGGGGCGGTGCTGTCGCTGTCGTCGACGGCGGTGGTGCTCAAAAGCCTGATCGAGCGCAACGAGATGCAGACCAACCACGGGCAGATCATGCTCGCCATTCTGATCGCCCAGGATTTGGGCGTGGGCCTGATGCTGGCCATTTTGCCCGCCCTCACCCAGCCCGCCGATGTAATTGGCACCGCCCTGGTGGCGGCGGTGCTCAAGGCGCTGCTCTTTTTGGGCGGCGCTATTTTGGTGGGTAAGTGGGTGATTCCTCAGGCGGTGCACCTGCTGGTGCGCAGCGGCTCGCAGGAGCTGTTTTTGCTGGGCATTTTAGTGCTCTGCCTGGGCATTGCCCTGATTACCTCGGCCCTGGGGCTGGGTATTGAGATGGGCGCGTTTGTGGCGGGGCTGATGATCTCTAATGTGGAGTACGCCGACCACGCCCTCGATCGCATGCTGCCCATGCGCGATGTGTTTGCCACCCTCTTTTTTGCCTCCATTGGCATTTTGATCGACCCGGCCTTTTTGCTGGCCAACGGCTGGGTGCTGCTGGGGCTGGTGGCGATCGCCATGGTGGGCAAGGCGATCATTGCCACCGGGGTGGTGGCGCTGTTTGGCTACTCGCTCAAAACGGCGCTGACGGTGGGCCTGGGCATTAACCAGATTGGCGAATTTTCCTTTGTGCTGGCGGGGGTGGCCCAGCAGGAGGGGCTGTTTTCGCCCCGGCTCTACGGCCTGACAGTGGGCACCACGGCGGCCACGCTGCTGATTACGCCGTTTTTGCTGCGGGCCGCGCCCCACCTGCTGACGGCGCTAGAGCAGCTGCCGTGGCTAAATCGGTTCTTTCGGCTCAGCCAGTCGCCCCGCCTGTACGGGCAGGAAGAAGACCTGGCGGGCCACGTGGTGGTGGTGGGCTGCGGGCGGGTGGGGCACACCCTGGTGCGCATGCTGTACTTTCAGGGCTACAAAATTTTGGTGATCGACAACAACGAGGCGGTGCTGCAGTCACTGCGCGATCGCGGCATTCCCTACCTGTTTGGCGACGCCTCTAGCCCCTTGGTGCTCGAAAAGGCGCGGCTGCCCCAGGCCAAGGCCATGGCGATCGCCCTGCCCGACCCAATGGCCACTCGCCTCACCCTCAACCGGGCGCTGGGCCTGGCCCCCGATCTCGACATTACAGTGCGCGCCCACGGCAACGCCGAAATCGACACCCTCTACCAGCTCGGAGCCCAGGAGGTGGTGCAGCCCGAGTTTGAGGCCTCGCTGGAGATGGGTGCTCACCTGCTGCTGAACCTGGGCGACTCGACCTTTGAGGTGCAGCAGGTGGTCAACCGCTACCGCACCGGCCGCTACCGCGACATCTTGCCCGAGCGATCGGAGTACTGGGGTGCCACCGATCTGGAGACGGCGATCGAAGGGCTGCAGCGGCACTGGTACGAGCTGCTGCCCGACTCGCCGCTGGTGAATCTGAACCTGGCTGAGGCCAACATTCGTCGGCTGACCGGGGCCACCGTAATGGCGGTCGAGCGAGACAAACACCTGCACCGCTACCCCACCGGAGAAATGCAGCTGGAAACAGGCGATCGCCTGCTGGTGGTGGGCAGTTTTGAGGCCCACAACCGCTTCGAAACCCTGCTCAAGGCCGAGGGTTAGGGGCTGGCTTTGACCAGGGCGGCGATCGCCTCGATCAGCTGGTCGGGCTCGACGGGCTTGGTAATGTGCTTTTGAAACCCCGCCGCCAGCGCCTGCTGGTAGTCAATCTCGCCAGCGTAGGCAGTCAGCGCGATCGCCGGTACCCGCCCGCCCTGCTCCAGCGAGAGCGAGCGCACCTGGCGCATCAGCATGTAGCCATCCATGTCGGGCATGCCGATGTCGCTCAGCATTACGTCGGGTCGAAATCGGGTCAGCACCGCGATCGCCTCGCCAGCGCTGGCGGCGGTGATCACCTCGGCCCCCTGTAGCTCCAGAAAAAAGGCAATAAACTCGCGGGTGGTGCTGTCGTCATCGACCACCAAAATTCGGCTGCCGTTTAAGTCAACTGGGGGCTTAGCGGCCTGAGGCTCGGGTTTGACCGCCTGGTGCAGCGGCAGCAGCGGCAGGCGCACCGTAAAGGTAGCGCCCTGGCCCTCGCCCTGGCTGGCGGCCTGCACCTGGCCGCCGTGCAGCTCGACCAGGTAGCGCACCAGGGCCAGCCCCAGCCCCAGGCCGCCAAACTGGCGGGTGGTGGTGGCGTCTTCTTGCCGAAAGCGATCGAACACGTGGGGCAAAAAACCAGGGTCAATGCCCCTGCCCGTGTCGGTAATCGTAATTTGGGCGTAGGGGTCGAGGTAGGCAAGCCGCACCTCAATGCGCCCGCCCTCGGGGGTAAACTTAACCGCATTCGACAGCAGGTTCCACACCACCTGCTGCAGTCGGTCGGCATCGCCCGAAACCAGCCTGAAGGTTGGTTCAAGCTGGGCGCAAACCTGAATCGATTTGGCCTCAACGGCCAGCTGCACGGTTTCTAGGGCAGCCTGAACGGTCGTTCCCAAATCGACGACGGTCTTGTTGAGGCTCAGCTTGCCGCGCAAAATGCGGGATACATCTAGCAAATCGTTGATCAGCTGCGCCTGAATTTGAGCATTGCGCTCGATTACTTCCAGGGCGTAATCTCGCTTTTGCTCAGGGAGCTGGCGCGTGCGCAGCAGCTTCGACCAGCCCAAAATGGGGTTGAGGGGCGACCTGAGCTCGTGGGACACCACAGCCAAAAACTCGTCTTTGATGCGGTTGGCGGCTTCGGCCTGCTCGCGGGCGGTGCGCTCGCGGGCCAGCAGCTGTTCGCGCTCCTGCTCGGCCTGCTTGCGGCTGGTAATATCGGTGGTCGAGCCCACTACCCGCACCACTTGCCCCTGCTGATTGTGAATCAGGTAGCCGCGATCCCAAACGTCGATCCAGTGGCCGCTGGCGTGGCGCAGGCGATATTCAAACTCGTAGCGATGGCCGCTGCCGTCAAGAATAGAGGCTACCTTTGCCTCAATATCGGCCAAATCGTCAGGGTGAATGCGCGTTGCCCACCAGTCGCTGTTTGACGGAACATCTTCAGGATGTAGCTGAATCAGGCGATAGAGCCCCTCCGAGCGATAGACCTCACCCGTCTGTAAATTCCAGTCGTAGACCATGCCATCGACGGCATAGGTTGACAGCCGAAAGCGTTCTTCGCTTTCTTGCAGAGCCGCCTCGGCCCGAACCCGCTCCAGGCGCGGAAAAATCTGGTTGGATAGCTCCTGAACCAGGCGAATTTCGTCAGAGTGCCAGTGGCGAGGGTAGGCGTCGTAGATATTGAGCAGAAACTTCCACTCCCCATCTTTATGGAACGGCACGCTCACAAAGGCATGAATATTGAGAGCGGCATACTGCTCAGCCACCGTGCGTGGGTCAGTCTGCGTGTTGCGAACCACAATCGTTTCCTGATTTTGAGCCGCCCGCAAAAATTCGTTGGTGACAAACTCTGAGAGGTGATAGACACCGACCACATTGTGCGCCTCGGGGCGATGCCAGGCGTAGTCAATGGCCGCGTTTTGCCCGGCGGCGTCGATTTCGGCAAAGGCACAGACAGACAGATTTAAGTAAGCGCCAATTTTGGCCCCAACGGTCTGCATGATGTCATCTGCTGCCGACAGTTGAGCAAAATCGGCGGCAATCTCGCTCGAAAAAGCGGCGTTGGCTTCGCGGCGTTTGCGCCGGGTAACGTTTTGAAAAATTACCGCCACCCGGCGGCTGCTTTCGTCGCCAACCTTAGAGATATAGAAGTCGTACCATTTTTGGTTCAGTTCGGCGTATTCTTCTAGCCGCTCGCCTTTGCCCGTGCGCACCACCTGCCCAAAGATGTCGTACCAGCGCGGCCCCTGGGTGAGGCTAATTTGGCTGAGCTGCCGCCCGGTGAAGTCTTCGCCCACAATGTCGATCGCCGCCGTGTTCGTTTCCAGACAGACAATATCCACCGCCTGATCGCTTTCGTCAAAAATGACATCGACTAAGAAATAGCCCTGATCAATTGAGGTAAACAGCGTGCGGTACTTTTCTTCCGATTCGCGCAGGGCCGCTTCGGCCAGCTTGCGGTGGGTAATGTCGCGGGTTGAGCCCGCAACGGAGGTGACCGCACCATCGGAACCCAGCAGCGGGGTGAAAATATATTCGTAAATGCCGCTGACGCCTTTGGGGCTGACGTAGACCGACTCGTCTTTAACGGTTTCGCCCGTGATAAATACGTGCTCAATTTCTCGCTGGTGCTTGGCCGCCAGCGCCTGGGGATAGTTGAGGTCAAAGAAATTTTTGCCCACGGCCTCGCTCAGGGTCAGGCCCCACAGATCGAGCAGGGGCTGGTTGACAAACACAAAGCGGCCCTGGCGGTCGAAAAGATAGACAAAATCGGTGATGGTGGAGAGTACCGCGTCAAAGATGTGCGATCGCCGGTCGAGTTCATCGCGGCTGTCGTCTAGAGCCGCCTCTGCCGCCTGAAGCTGCTGCCGCAGACCGGCGCATTCCTGGTTTAGCGGCATGGCCGTCTGGAGGGCGATCGCCAGTGTGTCAGCCGTCACCTGCTCGCGCACTAAATAGTCGGTCGCCCCCGCTCGCAGCGCCTGTTTGGCCAGGTTGACGTCGTTGTCGCCAATCACAATGGTGGGCGGACCGCAAGTGACCTGCGACTGGAGCCGATCGAGCAGTTCGAGGCTGCAGCGATCGGGGGCATGGGTGGCCAGAATGACGCCATCGACCGCCTGACGCTGGCACAGGTCTAAAATGGGACCGTCACAGCCCTCCGTTAAGACACGATAGCTGGCCCCCGCCGCCGATCGCAGCAGGTGGCGGTAGACACTGGCACGCTCGGCATCGCGATCGATGATTAAGATGGTGCGAGTCCCGGGGGGGCGAGCCTGGGGCAGGTCCGCCGCCGGGGTTGGGTTGGGGGCGTTGCGAGAATCGGAATTAGCCATAGAAAAGCGTTAGCGGCCTAGGCTCCCATAGTTGACCCCATATTTGGCTAAGAGCGCCTGACTGCCGCTCGCCAAATCGGGGGACTGGCTCAGGTTTGCTAACACGCTTTCGACCTGTCGCAGCGCCAGGGGCGACGGCTGCATGTGGCCGTTTTCCCAGCGGTTGAGGGTGCTAAAACTCACCCCTAAGGCATCGGCAAACTGCGCCTGGGTAGATCCGAGTGCCTGCCGCAGATCGCGAATTAGCTGACCAATCTCCGGCTGCTGCCGAGGCAGCGCTTGCAGCGAAGAAGACGGTGTTGAATCCGAAGGCATACAGGCGATCGCAAATGGCATCGACTAAAACTGTATAGCGTCTGCTATGGCAAGCCAATCTACCAGAAGATAGAAGGCACAGCGCGAGCGGCCGCTATACCTACCGTTGCAGCGGCAGCCGCAACGTAAAGGTGGCCCCTTCGCCCTCGCCAGGGCTGGCCGCAGTGACGGTACCGCCGTGCAGCTCGACCAGGTTTTGGACGATCGCCAGCCCCAACCCCAGGCCGCCAAACTTGCGGGTGGTGGTGCCGTCTTCCTGGCGAAAGTAGTCAAACACGTAGGGCAAAAAGCTGGGGTGAATGCCTTTGCCGGTGTCGCTCACCTGCACCTGGACCTCAGCCCCCACCTGCGACACCGTCACCATCACCTGCCCGCCCTGGTCGGTAAACTTGACCGCATTGCTGAGCAAATTCCAGATCACCTGCTGCAAGCGAGTCGAGTCGCCCAAAACTGGCCCCAGGTGAGGCTCATACACCGTTTGTATGTCAATCGACTTAGCTTCTGCGGTGAGCCGCACCGTCTCCAGGGCGGCAGCAACAATGCCCACCAGGTCAACGGGCTCCTTATTCAGCCGCACTTTGCCCTGCATAATGCGGGTCACATCCAGCAGATCTTCAATCAGCTGGGTTTGCAGTTTGGCGTTGCGCTCAATGGTTTCTAGGGCAAAGGCCGTCTTTTCGGGGCTGAGGGTGCCGTTGCGCAGCAGGCTGGCCCAGCCCAAAATGGGGTTGAGCGGCGTGCGCAACTCGTGAGACAGCACGGCTAAAAACTCGTCTTTAATGCGGTTGGCGTGCTCGGCCTCTTCTTGGGCCGCCTGGGCCTGGCGCAGGTGCTCGGCCCGCTCGCGATCGCGCTGCGACAGCAGGTTGGCGGCCAATTCCAGCGATCGCCCCAGCAGCACGAGTTCTTTAATCGACAGCGATCGCACCTGAGGATACTCATTGTTGGCCAGGGCTTCTGCTGCCTGGGCCGCCGAGGCAATGCTGCGCGAGAGCTGCCGCGACAGCAAAAAAGCCCCCGTGCCGCTGAGCAGCAGCAGCGCCAGCCCCGAACCCACCACCAGCCCCATGGCTCGGCGGGCCGGGCCTTGAATATCGTCAATGGGCACCGTGACAGCCGCCGTCCAGGGCGTGTTGCCAATGCGGCTAAAGGCTACATAGACCTCTACCCCTTCCAGCGTGCGATCGGGATAGACGCCCTCGCTGGCGGCGCTAATTCGCTCTAAAAAAGACGGCGTGCCCCGCCGCCCCACAAACCGCTGAGGGCTGAGCGTGCGCGTCACCACAACCCCCTGACTATCGACAATGGTGCGCGTCCATTCGCCCTCCACCGGCTGCTGCCCCTCAACGATGGTAGCCAGTGCCTCAGGCGTAATCACGGCGGTCAGGGCGTAGCGCAAGCTGCCGTTTTGCATGACCGGCACCCGAACCGGGAACGCAAAGTTTTTTCCCGTCTGCCCCCGACTTAGATCGCCGACAACGGGCTGGCGGGTTGTCACCAGTTTTTTTAGACTAGCGGGCTCATTTACTGAGGGTAGCAGTGCGCCTAAGGGCTGCCTGCTATTCAACAGCTGCTGACCATCAGGCGACAGCAGCAGCACAGTTAGCCAGGTAGACTGAGTTGCCGTCACTCGCTTGGTGTCGCTATAAAAGCTCTCCAGGTCTCCTTGGTCAAGATGCTCAGAGGCCGCCAGGGCCTGAAGCGTTCGAGTCGTGTTTGAAAACTCGCGCTCCACGGTTGAGGCTAAGTTACGGGCCTCTCGCAGCATGCGCCGCTCAGCTACCCCCTGCTGCTGCTGCGACAGCCTAATCACGACAGCCCCCGCAAACGCCCCCACCGGCAGTAGCGTTCCTACGACCAGCAAAATCAAATACCACTTCAGCGAAAGCAAGCCGCGATTAGACCGGGCTGAAAGGGGCGGCTTGAAAATTGCAGTCACTCGCTGAATAAGCGCATTCAAAGCGTTAGACCCTACAGGCTTTTCTGCCACCGTTCGCGTCTCAACTATGACGTGTGGGTGCACTGCGGACGCTCTTTTGTCCGGTGTAGAAGAAGAGTGCCATTACCCTACCCCAAAAGCTCCATACTACCTGCCCCAGCTGTCGGTGCGATAAATATCCTAATCGGTGTTTAAATGAGCTTTCTATGCCCTAGTACTGATATGTGTAGCGGTGGCCCGTTTGATTAAGACATCGTAACCGTCGTTAGCCAAAACTCGGGCAGCGCGTCAGAAAAGGTGCGCCCAGGCCGCAGTCTCAGCAAATTCTGCTGTAGATTCAGCGGGATACGCGTTTTGGTCTGCTCGTTGTAGGGCAGCGTAGCTGAGGCCGACTGAACGTTAACTCTTTACCCGTTTCCCCAGGGGGCACGGGAGCGGACGCACCATAGTCGCTAGCAGGTGTTCGACCACAGCCGGTAGATCTCTACACAGGCCGGTGTGCACCCGTGAGGTTTGAATGATCGTGCTGCGGGGGGCCACCAGCCAGTCAAACCGTTCTCGCTGGGGCAGTTGACCAATGGGGCCAGCCTGGGTATCCCCAGCGCAAATGATCGGAATGGTGTCTAAATGACCTGCGACTGTTTCTAAATCTAGGGTGGGGTCAAGGGCGAGCAGCCGTTGCGGATCGAGTTCAATTTGGGCTTCGAGAAAGTTGCGCTTCGCGCAGGCAACAATCACGCCGACGTTGACAAACTCTTCTCGCTCAACCTTAGGTACCACGCGAATGATGGCGTAATCATAGGTGACGCGATCGTGCACGAATGGCCTCCTCTAAAAAAGCGTGGGGTGGCTCTAGCCGCCTCAGCAAATACTCAATATAAGCCTCGCGATGGTGTTGGCTATTGGTAAATGGAGAGCCCTCCAGCAGCCAGGGCTCTGGAATTAGGTTGACGATGTGAGTGATGACATCTGGCGTTAGCTGGGCCGTCATGGTGGCATCAACCGCTTGCAGCTGGCTAGCAAACCGCAGCAAAACGTGATCTTTGATGCCGGGAAAGGCGGTGCGGCTGCGCTCTAAGTAGTTGTTCCAGCTGTGGTGAAAGTAGAGGGCAACCCCGTGATCAATCAGCCAGAGGCGGCGGTGCCACATCAGCATATTGGTGTTGCGGGCGGTGCGATCGATATTGGTGACGTAGGCATCGAGCCAGACAATGGTCGAGGCCAGGGCGGCATCGGGCTGTTGGGCAACGGGGTCAAAGGTGATGGAGCTGGGCAGATAGTCGAGGGCCAGGTTGAGACCCACACTGGCGCGAATTAGATCTTGAATTTCGGGATCGGGTTCGGTGCGGGCCAGTTCGGCATCGACTTCGATCAGGACAATTTCGGGCACCAGCAGACCGACGGCCCGCGCAATTTCTCCAGCCACAAGTTCGGCAATCAGCGACTTGACGCCCTGACCGGCACCCCGAAACTTCAGCACATACATGCCATCGTCGTCAGCCTCTACAATGGCCGGGAGAGAGCCTCCCTCCCGCAGGGGAGTGACGTAGCGGGTGGCCATAACGGTTCGCAACACAGTTCGCAAACGAATTCTCGGTTACAGAGCCTCAGCCCATTTTAGTGGAACTGACCGTCGCTACAGCCCCAGGGCGTGTCATTAATTGGGGCCAAAAGTTTGACGTAACAAGCCTTGCCACGCCCGCCCCCAAGAACAGGTCAGGGGCAAACAGGTATAGAGCGATTGGCTCAGGCCTGAGGGTCACAAATGCGGGCGCTAGGGGCGATCGCCCGCTGAGTACAGTCCCCACCCAAACGGCCCGTTGAGTGATTACCGTAACCACCATCTGAGGCAAAATCAGTCATTATAAAGAAGCGAAATAGTGTCTTTGTACCGATTTGACCTATGGGCGACTTCAACATTCAGGCTCCCTTTGAACCCACTGGAGATCAGCCCAAGGCGATCGCGGGGCTGACCAAATTCCTGCAGGACAACACCAAGTACCAGACCCTGCTGGGGGCCACGGGCACGGGCAAAACCCACACCATCGCCCGCGTCGTCAACAACATTGGCAAGCCCACCCTGGTGCTGGCCCACAACAAAACCCTGGCCGCCCAGCTCTGCAACGAACTGCGCGAGTTTTTCCCCGACAACGCCGTTGAGTACTTCATCAGCTACTACGACTACTACCAGCCCGAGGCCTACATTCCCACCACCGATACCTACATCGCCAAAACCGCCTCGATCAACGACGAAATTGATATGCTGCGGCACTCGGCGACGCGATCGCTGTTTGAGCGCCGCGACGTAATCGTAGTCGCCTCGATCAGCTGCATCTACGGCCTAGGCATTCCGTCGGAGTACCTGAAGGCGTCGATTCCGCTGCACGTGGGTATGGAGGTGAACCAGCGCCAGGTGCTGCGCGATCTGGCCTCGATTCAGTACGAGCGCAATGACCTCGACCTGGGCCGGGGCAAGTTTCGGGTCAAGGGCGACGTGCTGGAAATCGGCCCCGCGTACGAAGACCGCATTATTCGCGTCGAGTTCTTTGGCGACGAAATCGATGCCGTGCGCTACGTCGACCCGATCACCGGGGCCACCCTACAGAGCATGGAGGGGCTGAGCATTTACCCCGCCAAGCACTTTGTCACCCCTGACGATCGCATCGAAGAGGCCTGCCAGGCGATTAAAGATGAGCTGCAGGAGCGTCTGGCGGAGCTAGAAAAAGAAGGGAAGTTACTGGAGGCCCAGCGGCTGGAGCAGCGCACCCGCTACGACCTGGAGATGATCCGCGAGGTGGGCTACTGCAACGGCGTGGAAAACTACGCCCGCCACCTGGCTGGCCGCAAAGCCGGGTCGCCGCCGGAATGTCTGCTCGATTACTTCCCTAAAGATTGGCTGCTGGTGATCGACGAGTCCCACGTCACCATTCCGCAGATTCACGGCATGTACAACGGCGATCGCAGCCGCAAAATGGTGCTGATCGACCACGGCTTTCGCCTGCCCAGCGCCGCTGACAACCGCCCGCTGAAGGCCGAAGAGTTTTGGGAAAAGGTGAACCAGTGCGTGTTTGTCTCGGCTACCCCCGGCAACTGGGAGATGGAAATCTCCGGCGGCAAGGTGGTCGAGCAGATCATTCGCCCCACCGGGGTGCTCGACCCCGAGATCTTTGTGCGCCCCACCGAGGGCCAGATCGACGACCTGCTGGGCGAAGTGCGCGAGCGGGCCGCCAAGCAAGAGCGGGTGCTGATTACCACCCTGACCAAGCGCATGGCCGAAGACCTGACCGAGTACTTTGAGGAGCATGGGGTGCGGGTGCGCTATCTGCACTCTGAAATTCACTCCATCGAGCGGATTGAGATCATTCAAGACCTGCGCGAGGGGCTGTACGACGTGCTGGTGGGGGTCAACCTGCTGCGGGAGGGGCTGGACCTGCCTGAGGTTTCCCTGGTAGCCATTCTGGATGCCGACAAGGAAGGCTTTTTGCGAGCCGAGCGATCGCTCATTCAGACCATCGGCCGCGCCGCCCGCCATGTCCAGGGTCAGGCCATTCTCTACGCCGACAACCTCACCGACAGCATGGCCAAAGCCATCAGCGAAACCGAGCGCCGCCGCGCCATTCAAACTGCCTACAACGAGGCCAACGGCATTACCCCCACCTCGATCATTCGCCGCAACAGCAACTCGATTTTGTCGTTCTTAGAAGTCTCGCGCCGCCTCAACGCCCACGAGCTAGAGGAGGTCTACGAGCACAAAGACGAGCTGCCCCTAGAAGACATTCCAGAATTCATTGGCCAGCTCGAAAAGCAAATGAAAGAAGCCGCCAAAAACCTCGACTTTGAGGAGGCGGCCAAGTACCGCGATCGCATCAAAACCCTGCGCGATCAGCTAATCGGCAAGCGATCGTAGGGGAGTTTAGAGCTTAGTTTTTGGCGATTGGGAACTGGGTGCCTGCTGTTTGTAGCCCAGTTTTTGGAAAAACACCAGGCACCCGGTTTCTTGACAAGAAGCTACTCAATCAGAAGGGTCTTGGTCCGTATCGCCATCCACATCTCGACTCCGCTCGATGACCGCGCCTCGACTCCGCTCGACGACCGCGCCTCGACTCCGCTCGATGACCGCGCCTCGAATTCGCTCGATGACCGCGCCTCGAATTCGCTCGCTGCTGGTATCTCAGCTTTGCTCGCTGAGCGGAGTCGAAGCGACCGGGTTGTGTCATCTACCAATGCACCAGGTGGCGCAGGGATGGGTTCGCTCCAGTCGTTGGGGTCGGCGTAGCCTAGGGCGTGGAGGATTTTGATGGTGCGATTCTCCGGAACGGAGACGCTTCGCGAACGATCCCCGCCAGGCTGCCAAAGAGCATATGGCGCACCCGCTCTTGGCGAGGTTGAGGTTTGCCAGAGTTGGCAGGCGGAAGATTCGACGCGCCACCGGCATCGGGCTCAAGATATTCAAACATCGGTTCTGTTTCCTTGTGATGGGTTACGGAAGAAACAGAACGCGAAAACCCTAGCCACCCGCGCTTGCCGTGCAAACTGAGGGGGCTAGGGTACCATGAGCCTAACCTCGCAATCTGCCTACTAGAGTTGCGGGGTTAGCTGTCGGTTGGTGCTGAGAACACCTTCCGGCAGCGCTAAAATTTTCGAGTTCTGTGGGTCAACCGCTCGGGGTCGAACGGCTTAACGCAAAACATTACTGATACAGACGCTCAGTGTCAACCATAGAGTAGAGGCGACGCCTGCTGCCAGTCTTTATAGAAGTAACGGAGAGTTTTTAGGTGACTACCAGCAGTCAGGATATACTTCGTGGACTGTCAGTATAACTACTCTCTACAAGGCATTTATACGGAAAGTGTCGGCATAACAAGTTGGTAGGTAGCTCAGTGCGATCGCAGCCCTTGCTATTTCATCACCAGACAGGTTACGAGGCGGCGAAGCCCTTGCAGGCTAACTTGGTTGACTTCGATGATGTTGAAGCAAACTTGAGAATATCCGGTTTGGGCTTGGAGCGGTGCTGTTTGTTGGCCTCATACCGCTCGTTGATTTCAATATGTCTGCGGCAAAACTCATATTCATCCTGAAAGTCCTGATAAACCTCCTCGTAGGATGAGTGAATATCAAAATGCAACTCTTCGGATTCTAATGCGTTCAGCGTCTCTTCCAGCACTAATGTTCTGGCTTTGATATGATCGAGCTTGGATTCTCCATACGAATCAAGCAGATCAAGATGCCACGCCATCGGCGCAAAAGACTTGACGTTAATAGCAAAATCTTTGGTGCCATTACTCCGGGTATAGCTGACCACTTGCCCAACCGCTCCGTATGCGTTGAGCCGTTCGAGCTTGGTGTTGGCATGGGCTTCTTTGGGTGAATACAACCAAATATGATCCAGCGTTCTTATTTGCTTCTCACCCCCTTTGTAAGGCACCACCTTGACATGTTGCAGTAGAAACGCTGTATCGTCAGTTCTATTAGCCGTTTCCCAGTAGTTCAGGTATCCCTGAAAGCGAACGCTTTGCCCTAGCCAGTCGGCAAGCGGTCTACAAGCGATCGGTGACGTCTGCATTTTGATGCTCCTTTAAGCTTTTTTGGGTGCTTGTCAAGGGCAACCCGGTTATTTTTCCAGATTGCCCAATTTAGGGGGAGCTATCTTAATAGCGACTGTAGAACTCTACGGCAGAGTCCAAGGTTTTCCCTTGGCTTCACGGGTGGGATCGAAATATTTTTTAGGGCTGCCCCTCTAGGGACTAGAGTTCAACAGAGTCTGCATCCAACCCCGATCCTCCTCTGAGAACGGTGGTGGCGGTGGCGACTGACTGTAGTCAATGCGGAGGTCGTAGCTGGCGCGGTCATAAACGCCTTTGACAATAGCCGATAAGTCTACCAAAACCGAACCATCCACCGCCTGCAGCGGCAGCGGAAAGCAGGGCAAAGCCTCCCGCACGGTCACAGCATAGAGTTCCGCTTGGGGACGAGTCTCGGCCCGACTGACCAGAATCCGGTAGTGAGCTAAATTAACCTGACCCTCCATTGGCAGGGGCGAGTCGCCCCGCAGCAAATCAATTTCCACCAGGTGAGAGGCGCTGCCCAAAATAGTCTGGCGTTTCTCCTGATAGACAGTACCTCCTTTGCCTGGGCGCTTATTTTTAGGCGAAAGCACTTCTATCACGGTGATGACCGCGTTGCTACCGACCTCCCGGATCTCAAGGTATCGCTCTTTAACTTCCGTCGGTATGGGCAGAGTCACCACTTGGGGCATCGGCTGAACCGCCAACGTACCTGAGGATTGAGCCACAGGTGAAAGCATGGCTTGCCGAGACAAGACCACCGCATCGGGAATACCTACCAGCACTTCGCCCCCGTCAGGGGTATCGGTATAGGTGCGAGTCTCAACTTCGACATAGTAGCGAGGCCGCAGTTGAGGAGCCAGAGCATCTGCCAATGCCACAATCAGACGGCTATGGAACGACGACCAAAACGTCGCCTGCTCCAAATAAGGATCCATACCAGGAAAAGGAGAAGGCATAGGCACACACCGTGAACCTGGCGACAAGACTATTCCCTATTGTGGCAAATCAGCTAAATCCATAGCCTATCCACTTCCAATCAGGCCCGCTGCCCACACATCAACCGCTGCTCCGCCGTCACCTCACTGTAGAGCCGCTCTAGGGCAGAAATATTGCCGTCTAAGGTGTAGCGCTGCAGCGCTCGCTCGCGGGCCTTGTGTCCCAAAAGCTGGGTGATTTCGGGATGGTCGCGCAAAATGGGCAGAATGGTTTGCAGCTGCGACGACACCCGCTGCGTGTCGAGCACAATGCCCGCCCCTTCGGCCAGCACCTCGCCATCGGCCCCGGCATCGGTGGCGATACAGGCCGTGCCGCAGGCCATCGCCTCCAGCAGCGACAGCGACAGCCCTTCGACTAAAGACGGCAAAATAAACCCGTCCGCCGCCCGCAGAATATCAATGCGGCGCTGCTCGTTGGCCAGGTAGCCCAGCCAAATAATATCGTTTTCATCGCCGTAGAACCGCTTCAGGGAAGCCTCCAGTGGGCCGCTGCCGACGATCGCCAGCTTGCAGTTTGGTCCCATGTCGGCCTGTCGCCAGCCCCGCAGCAGCGCTTCTACGTTTTTTTCTAGCGAGATTCGCCCCTGGTAGACAAACAGCTGCCGAGCGTAGAGATCGGCCTTGACCGCCGATGGCCCCGGCGAGTAGCGATGGGTATCGACCCCATTGGGTATCACCACCAGGGTAGAGGCAGGCACCCCCAGCTTGCTCAGCAGATCGCGCTGGAGATCAGAGAAGACGATGACGCGATCGTAGTGGGCCAAACAGGGAGCATAGAGCTGGTAGGTGAGGTGCTGGGTACCCGAAGTTAGGCTGCGCACCCGGCGATCGAAGGCGGGATGAAAGGTGGCCACCAGAGGAATGTTCAGCTCGGCGCAAATTTCGGGCAGCCGAAAATCCAGGGGCGACAGCGTCAGCGATGCATGAACCAGGTCAGGCTGGAGTCGTTCCAGGGCCTCGGCCAGCAGCTTGCCTGACTTCAGCGAAGGAATCGTGAGAATCTGAGACTTAAACAGAAAGGGGAGCGGTACCTCTTCTGAGCGGGGTAAGTGGTCGGCAGCGTGCCCCTCCTGAGGTTGGGCAAAGTGCAGAAAGGTAACTCGGTAGCCTCGCTCAAGCAGGGCGTTAGTAACCTCTCGGCCGTAGGTAACGTTGCCACAAAAGGGTGATTTTTTGCCTAGCCACGCGATATGCATGCCGTGTAGCGATATCCATTAAACAACCGAAACAAGCGCCAGCGGAACACCGACGCGATCGCGCAGCGTTCTGGAACCGACTCAGGATGGGCATCCATTATCGGATCGCCTCAAGGGGCCGTTTTCTAGCTATCGCCCAGGCCGGAGCGCCAATTTGCTAGCCGTTCTAAGGTAAAAAAACGGTGCCTAGCGTGGAACCTAGACCTTTCTCATAGCCGTATCGGCAATATACCAGGTTACAACTCCACCTAAGCCCACCAAAGCGCCCATACCGATAAAAACATTCGCCAAACCGAGGCGTGCTTCCACGGCGCTAGCCAGGGCCAACGGCAGGCTAAGGGCAATGTTCACCAAATTATTTTGCAGGCCAAACACCTTGCCCCGCATAGCTTCTGGCGTTTTTTCTTGAATTAGAGTCTGCATGGGGATACCCACAAAGGCACCACACAGGCCAAGGGCGGCAATGATGGCCATTGAGGCCCACAGCTGATTGGTTGTCCAGGCCAGGGCAATGAGGCACACCGCAATACCGATCGCGCCCCACAGGCTGAGAAAGCGCCTGGGAAAGCGAGAGCCAAATTTACCCACCAGCACCGCCCCTAACCCCAGCCCCAGCCCGCCAGCCGCCAGCAAAAAGCCAAACTGCGAGGCCTTAATCGCCGGAATCATTTCTGCTAGCCGCACCGCTAGCACCGCCAGCGCCGCAAACACCGACGACAGCAGCACCAGCTGAATGATCGCTACCCGCACCTGCACCTGCTGGCCCAGGTAGCGCAAGCCGTCTTTAATGTCGGCCCAGAACTGAGACAAATCTTCATGGGCGGCAGAGAGGGTTTCTTTGCCGGGGGCCATCGTCATCAGGCAAAAACCCGCCACCAGGTAGCTAAGGCCTACTAAGATAGCCGGGCCGTTATTGGCAATGCCCAGGGCCAGCATGAGCCGGTCGGCCAGGGCCAGCAGCGGTTCGCCCACCGCAAAGCCAACGATGACCGAGGCCATCATGGTGGTGGTGTAGAGGGAGTTGGCCGAGAGCAGGTCGCCCTCAGCCACAATTAAAGGAATAATCGACTGCTCCGCCGGAGCAAAGAACTGAGTCAGGGTCGAAATCAAAAACGTGACGATTAGCAGCAGCCAAAACGCCACCGGCAGCCCCAGTACGGTACCCCAGCTCAACGTCAGCCAGATGCCCAGGGGCAGCGCCATCACCAGGCTACCCCGCAGCAGATTTGACCAGATCAGCACCGGACGCTTGGGCCAGCGATCGACAAATACTCCCGCCAGCGCCCCAAACAGCACGGCTGGTACAGTAAACGCGATCATTACCGCCGCCACCCAGCCGCTGATGGTCTGACCAGGGGTTTCGAACCGAGCCGCGATGATGGCGATCATCAGCACCAGGTAGACTTTGTCGGCCAGCTGAGAAAAGAGCTGTCCCGTCCACAGGATTAAAAAGTTTCGGTTTTGAAATATGGCCCTGAATCCGTTTTTGGAGCTGGGCGGCAAGTCTTCAACGCCCGGTATCGCCCCCCGCTGGCCTTTGGCAGAGTCTACGTCCGGGGTAGCCTGGTCAGACTCAGTCTGAGGCAAATAGTTTGCCTCGGCAGTATCGGTATCAGTATCAAACTCGCGGAGCATAGGTTAACCAACGAACCAGGGCACTGGGCAGCTCACTACCCAGCAGTTTAAACGGTAGCAAAACAGACATCAACCAGAGCTGCCGACCGGATAGGGCGTTCAAAGTAGTCTTGAGTATATTCTCGCAGAAGCCGCTCGACTCGTGACCACAGCTGCTGGCTTTTTCCAGACCCAGATGACGCCAGGCCGGTGGGTAAGGTAGAGACAATTTCAGGCTTACTCAACTGCTGCAGCAGGGCGACATCGGTGGCCGTTAGCAGCGTTGGACGCTTTTGGCCAGCCCCATAGCGCCCTGATGCCTCTGCCAGCTGGGGGGCAGAAGCAAGCTGCACCAGCCCTCCCGCTTCGGCGCTAAACTCAACTCGCCAGCTGGGGTCGAGCAGGTTAGGCACAATGTCGGCCCGGCTGAGGGTGCAGCGGTGTACCTCTGGGGCTACGCCATCGAGGGCGAGCAGGTGATAAAGCCCGTGGCAAAGGGCCGCCAGCAAGGAGCCAGGAGCGGCGGTTTCGAGCCGTTCCAGGTGCTCTACTAATACAGTATACAAATCGCTCTGGGTGCAGTCGCTCAGGGCCATCAACAGGGCCACCTCCGCCAGGTACTGGCTGGCGGTCAGCCGCCCCAGGTGCTGGCTCAACCCCGGAAAGGTGCGCTGGGTTTCAGCCTGAATGAGTTTGTCGAGGCGCTTGCCTTTGACGACCAGGCACTCGTTGATGACAAACAGACCGCTGCGCCCCCCCAGCCGCGACTGGTGCTTGCGCGCCCCCGGTGCCACCGCCCGCACCAACCCCAGATCGGGGGTAAGAATGGTGAGCAAGCGATCGCTCTCGCCTAGAGGTATGGCCTTGAGATTGATGCCGATGGTTTTGTAGGTTTGACTCATGGGGCAGCTACAGGCTAGGGCCTTAGCATAGCGCTCTTCTTAAGGCGGATTGAGCGAGGGTAGCTATGCGGCGGGTAGAACTTTTACATTGTATAGAAAATTGAGCCGTCTGGGCTTTCTAAAATGCTGGGGCGATCGCCGCTCTTTAGCCCAATATTTTTTTCAAAGCAGAGCTTGCATTACGCGATAAAGACGCTTTTCATAAATTCATCCCAAGCCATAGTTTGAGTTTGAAAAAGCGATAAAATCGACTTCGTTCTCTATCATTGATCGCTCTATGGACTCGACTCGATACCAGCGCGGACAAGAGGCTCTAGCCCGAATTCACGGCCATATTGGCGAAGGCGTTATGACCGCGCTGGGGGATGTTGCCCCTGACTTTGCCCGCCTGATTATCGAATTTCCCTACGGCGACATCTACTCGCGGCCAGGGCTGTCACCTAAAGAGCGACAAATCGCCACGATCGCATCCCTGGTTACCCTCGGCAATGCCCCCACCGAACTCAGGGCGCATATTCAGGGCAGTCTAAATGTAGGCTGCACTAGAGAAGAAATTGTTGAAGTGATCATGCAAATGGCCGTCTATGCTGGTTTTCCTGCGGCGGTCAATGCATTAATGGTTGCCAAAGATGTTTTTGAAGAACTCGACAAAGTCCCTGAAGCCTAACACAAGACATACAATTCCCCTCTAAAGAGGGTGCCGTGGGTTAGGAATTTAGAAAAAATTCAAAAGCTCTCGATTTCGATTCACCCAGGCTTAAAGTATTCCTCCTTCTGTAAGGCAAGAAAAACATTCCTAGACGTATACACCATCAAAGGTTTTTAACTCTCTAATAACGCAGCAAAAACAATGAAACAGGTCTTGATTGTAACTGGCGGCAGCCGGGGCATTGGAGCCGCGACGGCTCAGCTGGCGGCAGAGCGAGGGTACGCGGTATGCGTCAACTATCGGCAGAACCAGGCGGCGGCCAGCGCTGTTGTCGAGGCTATTGCCCAGGCGGGCGGACGGGCCATCGCGGTGGCCGCCGATGTGGCCGTTGAGAGCGATGTGGTGCGCCTGTTTGAAACAGTGGATGAGCAACTGGGTCGGGTGACGGCGCTGGTTAACAACGCCGGTATTCTAGAGCAGCAGCGGCGGGTCGAAGATATTGATGCCGCCCGGCTCAGCCGCGTTTTGGCCGCCAACGTGACCGGCAGCTTTTTGTGCGCGCGTGAAGCCATTCGCCGCATGTCAACCCAGCGGGGCGGAGATGGGGGCGCGATCGTGAACGTTTCATCGGTGGCGGCGCGGCTGGGTTCTCCCGGAGAATATGTTGACTATGCCGCTGCTAAGGGCGCGATCGACACCCTGACCATTGGGCTAGCCAAGGAAGTGGCCGCCGAGGGCATTCGCGTCAATGCGGTGCGGCCAGGGTTTATCTACACCGATATTCACGCCAGCGGTGGCGAGCCCAACCGGGTGGAGCGGGTTAAGGCTTCGGTGCCGCTGGGGCGGGGCGGCCAGGCGATCGAGGTGGCCCAGGCGATTTTGTGGCTGCTGTCAGCCGAGTCTGCTTACACAACGGGTTCGTTTATCGATGTGGCAGGGGGAAAGTAAGCCTAGGTTAATCCTTGAAGCGATGCCCCTCTGGCCCGGTCTTGACCATCACGCCTCACGTACCAGCGACCGAGGCTGGCAATCGAAACACCCCAAAAACTCTCCCATCCCCCTGCGCAAACAAGAGACGGATGGGGTAAGTTTATGCCTGTGGTTCGGCCAGTAAGGTGTCATGGGTTATCGACGGTTTCTAACGGGGCTGGGACTGGGGTTGGTGCTCAGCATCTGTATCGCCTGCTCCCAGCGGGTGCTGCTGTCTGAGCCAGCGGGGTCAACGCCGCCCGATGCTGCAGCGGAGGAGATTTCCCCCGAGCAAGCCCGCGAGGGTGCGCCTGTAGCGGCAGAGTCATCTCCTGCCGCCCCCGAACTCTCTGCCGTCGCCCAGGAGTGGATCGCCAGTGCCCCAGGCGGCATGGTCAACCCACCCCGCAAAGACGTGCGGCTGGTGGCAATCAGCGATCTCAACAGCGCCTACGGCTCTACCGATTATGACCCCGAAGTCGATAAGGCGATCGCTCTGCTGCCCTACTGGCAACCCGACTTGGTGGTGTGCAGCGGCGATATGGTAGCCGGGCAAAACCCGGCCCTCACGCCCGAGCAAATTACCGCCATGTGGCGGGCCTTTGACGACCATGTCGCCGCCCCCCTGCGCCAGCAAAACCTGCCCTTTGGCTTTACCATCGGCAACCACGACGCCTCCAGCGCTCGGGGCGTTCACGATCAGTTTTTGTTTCAGCAGGAGCGCGACCTGGCCTCGGCCTACTGGCAAGACCCGGCCCACAGCCCTGGGGTAACGTTTATCGATCGCACCGACTTTCCCTATTTCTACACCTTTGAGCAGCAGGGCATCTTCTTTATGGCCTGGGATGGCTCATCGAGCCAGATCCCCGCAGACAAGCTGGCCTGGGTCGAGCAGGCACTGGCCAGCGACGTAGCTCAGCAGGCTAAGGCTCGTATTTTGCTCAGCCATTTACCCCTCTATGCGGTGGCGGTAGGGCGCGACGAACCGGGCGAAGTAATGGCGAACGCCGACCAGCTGCGCACCATGCTAGAGCGCTACAACGTCCACACCTACATCAGCGGGCACCACCACGCCTACTACCCCGGCCACCGGGGGCAGCTACAGCTGCTGCACACGGGCATTTTGGGCGCTGGCCCCCGCCCGCTCATCGACAGCCAACTGCCCCCCTGGAAAGTGATCACGGTCATCGACGTTGACTTCAGCGATCCCGACCTGACTACCTACACGACCTACGACATGCAAACCCTGCGCACCATTGAATACGAGGAACTACCTCGATTTTTAGCCGGACATAACGGCGTTGTGCTGCGCCGAGACATCAGCTACGACGAATTGGCTCCCGATGAGAAATCCTTCTGCGAACAGCGCCTGGGGAAAGCTCTCTGCACCGGAAATCTGCCCTTTCCCAGACCCAGAACCTATACCGCTTAGGCACTGGTGTCGCAGATGGCTGCTGGGCTAGGCCAGGTTCAGCGTGGGGGCATTGCACGGCCATGCCCTGGGCAGAGAACTCTGCCGGTTAAAGTGTCCTAACTATCTTGGCTGCTGCGATATCACACCTTTTGGCTCTACTGCCAATCGGCAGTGCGTCTAGCCAGGGGGCGGTTAGCAAGCGAAATTTGTGCTAAGGTATAGCTAATCAATGGGCAGTTATGCCCAAGCTTTGCTGTCTGTATATTCGTATGCTGGCAGTTTTTTAATGACTGTGCTGCTATGCAGCCTTAACGACTTTGCCTGGAACAATGGGAGGTGGCTCAAGCGTTCCAGGGCAACCCAACCCAATTTTTGTAGGCCCAGCGGCCTGCCAGTTGATTGGTCACTAGTTCATACCCAAGGAGTAAAGAAGCAATTTCGTATGACTCAAGTCGTTGTAGGTGAAAACGAGGGCATTGAATCGGCCCTGCGCCGCTTTAAGCGGCAGGTCTCTAAGGCAGGGATTTTTTCAGAAGTTAAGCGTCGTCGCCACTTCGAGACGCCCCAGGAAAAGCGCAAGCGCAAGGCCGTCGCCCGGCGCAAGAAGCGCTACCGCTAAGCTGCCTTTAGATAGGCTGAATGGGGGTTTCTGGGGGCTACCGCCGCAGCGGTTACTGGTCTTGTCTTAATCTCGTTAAGGAAGATTTTGCTTAGAGCCTCCAATCAAAGCCACAGTCAGGGGATGCCGTTATCGGTGTCCCCTTTGTTTTGTTTGTTTTGGATGGTCACTCCTCAAGGTTGGCGTTGACCAGGGTGAGCAGCGGGCCAATTTGCTCCTGACCGCTGACGGCTAAATCGCTGTGGCACAGCACCACCCGCTCGGTAACCCGACCGAGCAAATCGCGTAGAATTCGCTCAGGGCGATCGCGGTGCAGCTCCTCCAGGTCTTCGGTACGCCAGGGCCGCCCCCGGTAGGTGCTCAAAAATATAGGGTAGCCAAACAGCAAATCCTCGGTGCCACCCAGCCAGCGGGGCGATCCAGCGTCAATCCAAAAGTGCCAGCGGTGGCGCAGGCGCTGCAGCCGGTACTGGTACACGGTGGCGATCGTAATCACCCGCTGGCTGGGGTCAGCTGACTCCACCGGGTAGGGGTCGGCGGTGACGGTGCCCTGACGCAGCAGCAAAATGAACCGTTCCAGGGCCGGTTTGAGCAGGTGGGCCGGGGTTGTTCCGAGCGCTGGCGGAATCTGGCGCAGCCGATCTTCGATCGCCCAGTACTGCTGGGCGGTTTCCATCAGTTCCCGCAGGGCAGACAGCTGGTCGGGGGGCAGGTGGCTACCGCCCCAGTAAAAGGTTTGAATGGCGCGGTCCAGCACGCTGACCACACCCAGGGTGAGGCGGCGCTGGCGCTGCTGGCGCTGCTGCGCAATCCACTGGCGCAGGCGATTGTAGGCTTCGGTGGCTTTGTAGCCGAGCCGATCCCAGCGATCGAAGCGCTCGATGGGCAGCAGTTCAGGCTGCTCTAGGCTGGGCTCAAAGCAGTGATCGACCAGCAGTTCGGCCCGCACTGGGTCAATTTGAACCGACTCAAACCAGGGGCCAACCTCTGGGGCCTGGGGAATTTGGCTGAGCACCAGCAGCATTTCAGCCACGGTTTCTGCGTCGGCCAGCCGCCCCAGCCCTGGGTAAACAAAGCTCAGCAGCGTGAGTAGAGCCCGCACCAGCGGCGAGTGAATCACCGGGCGCTGGTCATTGAGCGAGGCCACGGGCAGCCCGCGGTTGGTCAAAATTTCAGCCAGGGTGTAGCGGGCGATCGCATCTAGCCCCGGCCCAATAATCGCCACCTCGTGGGGGGCCGCCTGCCCGGTCCTGACCACCTCGACCACCCGCTCTGCCGTCTGCCGCAGCAGCTCGCCCCGCGACACTGTTTGCAGGGTTTGAAAACAGGCCAGGGGTTCCGGCAGCGTCATTGGGTCCATCACCCACCGCACCACCTGGTCGCCCCAGCGATAGCCCAGGGAGTCGGCGGCGGGCTCGGGCCGCTCGATCACCTGACACTGCGGCTTGAGGAGCTGCTCCAGGCTGTCGGGGTTGGCCCCCATGCCCAGTCGGCCTTTGCCGTAGCGGTTCCAGGTCAGCGCCACGGGTCGAGCCCGATCGATAAATACCTGTAGCCACCGGGCGGTGATCCCAGGGTACTCATCCAGGTCATCGACAAAAACGCCGCCGTAGCGGGCCAGCAGCTTCTCCTGGTAGAGCGGGTGGGGCAGCAGATGCCGCCAGTACAGTTCGGTCATCACGCCGTAGGTGAGCAGGCTGCGCGCCAGGCACCAGTCGCGCCAGTCTAAAACGGCCTCACCGATGGCCCGCCATACAGTCTCTGGGGCATAGCCCGAGGGAATGCCCTCCGGCAGCAGCACCGGCAGATCGTCGGCGGGAATGCCTGCCGCCGCCGCCATTTGTAGAAAATCGAGCGATCGCCGCACCGTTTGGGCCTCGCGCCAGCCCTCAACGGTCATGGTGCCGTCGATCAATTTCTCCTGCCACAGCCCGGTGGTCAGCTCCTGCTCGTTTTCGGGGCGCAACCGCAGCGGAAACTGCGGCAGTAGCCCCAGACTATTGACCAGCAGCGGCCAAAACAGGGTTACTTCATCCTGAATGAATCCGTTGGGGGTGGTGGTGACCACGGCGACCTCGGGAGCCACATCGGCCAGCCGGGCCGCCAGCCGCAGGCGATTGTCGCCATTGGCGGCAAAAACCAAAAAGCTCTGGCCCAGTTCCAGGGGTGGTCTAAGGTCGCTGCCAGTTACAGATGCCGCCGCAAGTTGGTCGAGTAGCCAGGCGGTCTTGCCGCTGCCCGTCGCACCCTCAAGCCACTGGGGCCAGTCTGCCATATCACCTAAAAAACCCTACTCTGCCTACTTTACCCTGGCTCAGCCAGGGCCAACTGAGAGCAGCACAGCAAAGTGACCTGAATCAGCCTAAACCAATTCAGGTCACCCGCTTTAGCCCTGGGCAGCACCCAGGTTTTTAATTGCGATTAGGACACCGACACCGCTACCACCATCAGCCCAGCGATCAGCGCCAGCCCTAGACCACCTAAAATAACGTAGTTACGCTTTTGAGACGCGGTTGGTGGCTCAGCCTCGTACATCTTTGGCTCGTTGGCAAAGTTGTTTAGGCGACCGCCCTCTTCAGTGGTGTAAGGCATTGCTAAAATCCCTTCTTAAAAATTGACTAACCTTAAAAGAAGGTTACCTGATGAGGGCGCTAACTGGGTACCCCCAGCGATCCCCAATCGCGACAAGGAGATAGGTCTAGGGAGCTAAACCCAGCGAGATAAGCTGGGTTTAGGCCGCAGCCGGCTGCCGAGGAGCCAGATTGAGAGCGATCGCTTGCCCTACTGCTGGACTAAGCACCTGGGTCGTTAGGCCTTTTTGGGCGATCGCAGTCTGTAGCGACTGAGGGTTGCCAACTACTTTGAGCCAGTTGAGCAGCACGCCGCTGTAGGTCACGGCACCAGCATCGGCAGTGGGCAGCACTACCTGAGGCTGCAGCCACTCCACCAGTTCTAGCGCCCCTTTTTGGCCTCGAATAATGGGACCAACCAGCGGCAGCGCCAGATCGACCACGGGGGTAATCAGAACATCCACCGGGCCTTCCTGCTTGAGTTCGGCCCGATGAAAGCCGTGGGGCTCATAGAATACCGAGGTGCTGGTGCTCCGATCGCGCAGGATGTAGCCATTTTCGACCAGCAGAGGCCCCATGGGCGTACCAGGCACGGCTTTAATTGTCACCTCGCCTAGGGCAAACGTTTCGCCGTGGCCCAGGGCGGTGACCTGGCTGTAGCCCAGCTTTTCGGCCACCTTGGCCGCGCTAGGAGAACCGACTACAGGAATGGAGCGATCGAGCGCCGCCAGGGTCGGCGGATGGGCGTGGTCTTCGATCCCCTGGCTGAGCAAAATTAAGTCGATCGCCTCAGGCAGAGGACGGGATTGGGGGTGCTCACCTTTAAACAGCCAGCTCTGCTGCCCAAACACCAGTTCACCCACTAGCCAGGGGTCTACTAAAATGCGCTGCCCACCCAACGTTAGCAGCCAAGAATTACTGTCGAGCCAGGTCACATCCATGGGCAGAGTCTCTGTATAAAGCGGCTTTTAATATTGTAACGGATTCTTTACACAGGCAGAATTGACCGATTTTCTGGGCCTATTGCTGAGCTGTTCATGACCACAATTACACTCCAGTTCGGCCTTCGCTCTGTGGTACAAACAGTCGCGAAATTGTGCAAACGCGCTGATCCCCGTATAATCCGTTTTGGTCTGAGGGTTAACGTTGACTGCCGTTTCTCCACTATCGAATTCCGCATATGGCCCGTTTTTCCATCAACCCCTATACCGTGCTGATTACGGCAACCGGCAGGGCTCCGGTTGTGCTAAAACTGCGCCCGGTGCCGCTGCTGGTGGGCTTGGGTTTGCTGGTGGGGCTGCCGATCGCCTGGATTAGCCTGCTGCTCTACCAAAACGTGCAGCTGGCCCAGCGCAACCAAAATTTATCGGAAACCGCCAGCGAAGTGCTCACCGAGCTAAACGCCATCGGTAACGAAATTGAGGTGCTCAAAACCCGGGCCGGGCTGCCCGACGAACGGTTGGAGAACACTCGTCTCCCCGACGATGAGAAGATGCCGCCGCGGGGAGGTGTGGCTGAGGTGGCCCCTGCCGAAATGATGTTTGACGAGGCTCGTCAGCAGCTGCCGGGTCTAGAGCAAATGCTCGCGATCGCCGTTAAGCCCGCCCTGGAGCAAACCCTGGAGTCTGAGGCCGAGCAGGCCGCCGCTTTCCCCAGCGGCAAGCCCATCGCTGGCACGGCCAAGGTGTCGTCGGAGTTTGGCCTGCGCCCCAACCCCTTTGGCGCTCGCAGCTATGAAATGCACGAGGGGCTCGATTTTTCTGGTCCGGTGGGCAAACCCATCTTGGCCACCGCCGAGGGCGTCGTGGTCAGAGCCGACTACAACGGCGGCTACGGCAACCACGTCAGAATTGACCACGGCTACAACTACGAAACCCTCTACGCCCATATGTCCAAGATCGAGGTCAAAATTGGCGATCGCGTTCGGCGGGGCGATGTTGTGGGCTACCTGGGCAGTACGGGGCGTTCCTCAGGCCCGCACCTGCACTACAGCATCTACCGCAACGGTCAGGCCGTGAATCCTCGCTACTATTTGAAGCTTGAGAAACCCAAATAAACCCAATCCAAACCCAGAAGTGGAGTTTTGCCGGTGGGAAGCCTCCGGCTCCCGACCTGAACCTGGCATAGTAGGATCGGTAAAACAACCTGCACCAGCGCTAGCATTACCGAACCTATGGGCAACACCTTTGGGCATTTATTTCGCATTACCACCTTTGGCGAATCCCACGGCGGTGGAGTCGGGGTGGTGATAGACGGCTGCCCCCCGCGTCTGGCTATTTCCGCCGCAGAGATTCAGGCCGAGCTAGACCGCCGTCGCCCTGGGCAGAGCAAAATTACCACCCCCCGCAAAGAGAGCGATCGCTGCGAAATTCTCTCCGGCGTGTTTGAGGGCCAAACCCTGGGCACGCCCATCTCCATTCTGGTGCGCAACGAGAACACTCGCCCGCAAGACTACAGCGAGATGGTGACGACCTATCGGCCCTCCCACGCCGATGCCACCTACGACGCCAAATACGGCCTGCGCAACTACCAGGGCGGCGGGCGATCGTCGGCCAGAGAAACGATTGGCCGGGTGGCGGCGGGGGCGATCGCCAAAAAGATTCTTCAGCAGGTCACAGGCACCGAGATCATCGGCTACGTCAAGCGCATTCAAGACCTGGAAGGCACCGTTGACCCAGCCACCGTCACCCTGGAGCAGGTCGAAAGCAACATGGTGCGCTGCCCCGATCCCGAGGCCGCCCAGCGCATGATCGACCGCATCGAAGCCATCCGTGACCAGGGCGACTCCATCGGCGGCGTGGTGGAATGCGTGGCCCGAGGCGTTCGCGTTGGCCTGGGGTCTCCCGTATTCGACAAGCTGGAGGCCGACCTGGCTAAGGGCGTTATGTCTCTACCCGCCAGCAAGGGCTTTGAAATTGGCTCCGGCTTTGCCGGTACCCTGCTCACCGGCAGCCAGCACAACGACGAGTTTTACACCGACGAAACCGGCACCCTGCGCACCCGCACCAACCGCTCCGGCGGCACCCAGGGCGGCATCACCAACGGCGAAAACATCATCATTCGCGTCGCCTTTAAGCCCACCGCCACCATTCGCAAAGCCCAAAACACCGTCACCAATACGGGCGAAGCCACCGTGCTAGAGGCGCGAGGCCGTCACGACCCCTGCGTGCTGCCCCGCGCCGTGCCCATGGTCGAGGCGATGGTGGCCCTGGTGCTGTGCGACCACCTGCTGCGCCACCACGGCCAGTGCGAGCTGTTCTAGCATGAAGATTACTGGCCTAAATCAGGTGCCCGAAGAGGCGGTCTCCCACAACCCGGCGATTAAAAAGCGGGTGCTGCTGCGATCGCACGATTTGCCCCACCTGACCAATTTTTCTCAGGCCCGCTTTGCCCCCGGCCAGATTGCCAACGGCCACAGCCACAGCGATATGGCGGAGGTCTTCTTTGTCGAATCGGGCCAGGGCACTATCACCGTCGATGGCCAGCCCTACCTCCTGACCCCAGGTACCTGCATTGCGGTAGAACCCGGCGAACACCACGAAGTCGCCAACACCGGCACCGAAGACCTTGTTCTCACCTACTTCGGCCTCCGAGTTTAGAGCCTGTCCGAAGACGTTGCCTACACGCTGGTGGGCAGTGCCCACCCTACTTGGGATGGCCTTCCTCGCGGTGGGTTGCTGCGCGTGGGCGCAGCCTCGCCTTAGCGATATGCACTCTAATGCACATGGTTACCTCACTCCCTTACCTTCCCCATCCCCTCATCTTTCTCACCCGCCTACTCACTCACCCATCCACCCACTCACCCACTCACCGCCCCCGCCGCAAACACCCGCCCAATCACCTCCTCCACGGGCGGATCGCTGACGGTCAAATCCTGCACGTCCAGCTCTCCCAGCAGCTGGCTCACCGTTTGAGTTAGCGCTTCGCGGCGCACAATCAGCCGGGCGGTGCAGCCTTCCAGCGACTCCAGTTCGCCGTAGCGGCTGAGGGTGGCAGCATCACAGTGGCTGGCCAGATCTACAGTCACTTCTCGGTAGGGGGCAAAGCGATCGAGCAGCCCCTCCAGGCTGCCGTCGTAGATCAACCGCCCCTGGTAGATCAGCAGCACCCGCCGACACAGGGCAGTGATGTCGGCCATGTAGTGACTGGTCAGTAAAATAGTGGCCTGGTAGCGACGGTTGTAGTCGCGCAAAAATTCGCGCACGGCTACCTGGGCGTTAACGTCTAGACCCAGGGTAGGTTCGTCTAGAAAGAGCACCTGGGGACGGTGCAGTAGAGCCGCCATCATTTCAGCCTTCATACGTTCGCCTAGAGAGAGCTTGCGCACCGGCTGGTTGAGCTTGCCCTGAAGAGCGAGCATCTCGGTCAGCTCATCTACCCGGTAGCGAAATTCTTTATCGGAGAGACCGTAGATAGCGGCATTGATGCGCAGCGAGTCGAGGGCCGGTAAATCCCACAGCAGCTGCTGTTTTTGCCCCATCACCAGGGTAATATCCTGTAAAAATTCGGCCCGGCGCTGAAAAGGTATCTGATCACCCACCCGCACCGTACCGGCGGAGGGGTGAATGAGCCCGGTCAGCATCTTGAGCGTGGTGGTCTTGCCGGCCCCGTTTGGCCCCAAAAACCCCACGATTTCCCCTGGCTCAATATGAAACGATATTTCCTGCACCGCTTCTACCATGCGGTACTGACGGCGCAAAAAGTGCCGCAGGGTGCCTCCTAACCCCGATTCTTTGACAGCTACGGGGTAGCGTTTGCTGAGCTGGTCGACATCAATGCTGGGCATGGAAACTGGGCGTAGGTTGACGGCATAAAGAATAGCCCTGTGAAGGCCTATGGATTTCACTTTACCGCCAACCCCTGATTCCGGGCATTGCCCAAGCCTCGGCCCCCTATCAGCCCATGCCCAGCGCGGAGTAAACGGCTCTCAAACCCACGAAAGCCGCCATCTAGCTGCAGTAAGGGATTTTAGAGCACCTGGATCTAAACCTGCGGGGCTCGCCTAGTCGACAACTTGGCGTAGGAAGTGAAGCCGCTCATTCAGCCCCATAGTGTTAAGACGGGTTAGCAGCGCCTGAGTTCTAGCCGAGCCATCCTGGCAGGTGGCCAGCGGCAGACGGCTAGCTGGCATCAGGTGAAACAGCCGGTGCCAGAAGGCCAGCTTCATGTTGATGTTGAGCGCCTGGTAGGCGTGGGTAAAACGGGTATCGGCTCCAGAGAGAATATCGCGCAAGATAGCGGCCTGGTCGTCGCGATTGAGCTGTTGAATCTGGCTGAGCAGCTGCTGCACTGCCTGAGAGAAGAGCGCCACGGGAGCAATGGCCGCAAAGGCCTGGCCCAAGGTATCGTAGGTCTGCCAGAGCACGGCAATTTTGCAGTCTACATCAACGGATTCAAACGCTTGAACGGTTTGCTCAAACTGGAGGCGGACGTCAGTAGCGGTCATGGTAGGTTTCCTTTGGGGTTTGTTATGGGGGAGATGGCAATACGACAGCACAGGCCAGGTGCGCTGTCGGACTCGGTGCGATCGCGAGGAGTAGAATCTCCCGCTCTCATTTGCTGGAGCTAAAACAATGTCTTTAAGCTGTCGAAGCGAAAAAAAGAAGAGGAAGGGGGATCAATTTAATCAGTTTTATCGTCTGTTTATATTGATCCCTGTCCTTTTTGAATAAAGAGCGTTTCTTCCAAGTTTCTTTTGATTTAAAGCTTAGCTAGGGCAAACCGGAGTGCGTATCCTCCTCAAGATGAGAAAATTCCGTCCAGCTAGTGGATTGTTGGACGCGCGGCAGCTATTGTCTTTTAAGATTTAGTTACATATAGAATCTAGTTATACGGCTGAGCCGTCAGCTTGGCGGTGGGGCTGCCGTAGGGTCAATCTGGCTCAGACCATGGTTGGAGTGCTGTTCTCTGGAGTTATGAGGGCAATTTGATGTTCAAGCGTAAGTCGGCTCCGCTATTGACCTATTTGAGTCAAAAAACCGAGTTTGAGGGGGTGCTCCACGCCGAGGGAATGCTGCGGGTAGACGGCGTTATCCACGGCACCGTAGACATCAAAGGCGATCTTGAGATTTCCTCCACAGGATTGATCGAAGGGCCGGAGGTCAGGGCCCAGAATATTGTGGTGCAGGGAGTGCTGAAGGCGCGGGTCTATGCCGAAGGCAAACTGACGCTCAGCCGCACGGCCCGCCTGGAGGGCGACGTAGTAGCTGGTGCTCTAGAAATAGAGCCAGGGGCCTACTACACCGGCTACATCGAGACCCGTGATGCCAAATCGCTGCCCCCCGCCCGGGAGGTGCCTGAGCTCTACGGCACTACCGAGATTTAAGCTAAATGCTGCTGCCCCAGGGCGGCTAGTGCAGCGTCAAGACTTAATTTTAGGGTAGACAGACGCGAGCTTACAGCGTGCGTCGTCGACCTTCATCTGCCAGTCAACCCCGCGCTGGATGGTGTTGACATCACGCGACCAGGCAGCTGTTT